>JAGHDT010000157.1 GCA_021159805.1 Anaerolineae bacterium | reverse complement strand
TGACGGCTACTCGGAGCGGGCGGTAATCATCCTTGATGAGAAGGGGATTGTCCGATTCTCCAAGGTCTATCCGATAAGCGAGGTCCCCAACATGGGGGAGATCCTCAAGCAGCTAAGAACACTATAGGGAGGGTTAACTATGAGACCGATGACGGAAGGGAACCTGAAGGCGGCGTTCGCCGGGGAATCGCAGGCGCACATGCGCTACCTGGCGTTTGCAGATAAGGCGGAGAAGATCCACGCCGACATGTACAAGTCTGCGAAGGCGGAGGCCGATGCTGGAAGGGACGTTGCTATTGGCAAGGTCTACATCTGCCCGGTGTGCGGGTATACCGTTGAGGGGGACACCCCGGACAAGTGTCCGGTGTGCGGAGCCCAGCGTAAATTGTTCAAAGAATTCTAAAGGAGGCAACAGATGAGACTTGGTGAACTGATCAAGACTGGAGCACAAGAGGGGAAGGAAAAGCACGTCCCGGTGATTGAGCTCGTGAGCTGCAAAGAGTGCGGCACAAACGCGGTGAAGATCACGGTCGGAAAAGAAGTCCCACATCCGAATACGATCGAGCACCACATCAAGTGGATCAGTCTGTTCGGGGTGAAGGACGGACTCGCCGTTCATATCGCCACGTTCGACCTCGGCCCCACCTACGGCATCCCTGAGGTGGTGACGCACGTAAACACGGAAGGACTGTCCGAGCTGATCGCAGTCGAGTACTGTAACCTGCACGGACTATGGGAAGGTTCTCTCAAGCTTTAAGGGAGGATAGCATGGCAGAAGAAGGGAAGACTTACGTTTGCGACATCTGCGGACAGGAAGTGAAGGTAACCAAGTCCGGGGCTGGGACGCTTGTCTGCTGCGACCAGCCGATGCACGTCAAGGAATAGGACTGGTTCTATTCCAAGAACGCTTGACGGGTGTCCTACTAGAACAGTGGGTACCCGTCTTGTCTGGACCGGACATTCCTGGACACTGCGGAGAAGATCGTGGCCACGAGCCACCAGGTCATCCTTAAGGTGACGCGTGCAGTGTGGGAGAGGTTGAAACTTCAGAAGATCTGGGGTCGCCCCAATTCACCTCCGGTGGCTGCTCTGGTCTGACCTAAGCACAAAATCGATGCCAACACAAGTTTTCCGCAACTGGCTATGGGAAGGGTGTGCCTTGACGGCCCTCCGCGAGCTGGTCTGTAGCCCGTCAACCGTCTTTCGAGGCGTTATGGGTCGCATCTTAGCGGGCGGTAGCTTGTCCACCACATTATGCTGACCAAATTGATCACCATCACATGGTCCGATGAAGAATCGCTGGCGAATCGCTCATATTAGGTCTATATTCGACACGATCATTTCTCCTAGCGGTAACATGCCACAAAGTGGTCGGTGTCTAGTTTTGCTCTGATCATTGACCTTTGTCGTGGACCTGGGCGAGCAGTCCAGCTACCATTTCTTCGGGCGCCGCCGGCAGTGTGTTTCCCTGAAATTCAAGCACCTCCAGTAAAGGCATATCCATCAAAAAGCCTGACACTTCCATACCCATACCCTCGCCGCCCTCTCCGCCGCCGAAAATGGCCTGCATCTGGGCGTTTATCTGTTGGAAGAGCGGTCCGAAGACATGGTGCCCCCTCTCGTCCTCCAACCAGTCGCGCAGGGTCGACTCGCGGTCCAGAAGACTGGGGAGTTCCAACGTGGATTGCAGTGTGACGGTCTGGGTGCAGCGGATGTCGGCGGACGAAGCGGCAATCAGAATGTCGAATTCCCCGTCCTCGGTAATCCACTGTTTGTATTTGGGGTGATAGAAGGCAAAGGCGCGAAAATCAAGTTTGATGGAAACGGTCTTGGTCTCACCCGGTTGGAGCTCCACTTTGGAGAAGCCTTTTAGCTCCTTCTGGGGCCGCACCAAGCCGGATTTTTGGTCGTGGACATACACCTGAACGATTTCCTTCCCTGCAACACTGCCGGTGTTGGTAACTTCTACCGAGACGGTCACGCCGTCCACATCCTTGAAACGCGTCGTCGAAACTTTTGGGTTGCCGTAGGCGAAGGTCGTGTAGCTCAACCCGTAACCGAAGGGAAATTGAACAGGGATCTGACGAGCATCGTAATAGCGATAGCCGACGAACAGACCTTCGCCGTAGCGCACCTGGCCGTTCTCGCCAGGGAAGTTAAGATGCGCGGGGGTGTCGGCCAGCCGGAGCGGGAAGGTCTCTGCCAGCTTCCCTGAGGGGTTGACCCGGCCGTAGAGCACGTCGGCAATTGCCCCTCCGCCGGCCTGGCCCATCATCCAGGCCTCGAGCACAGCGGCGGCGCCGTCAATCCAGTCACCCACTGCCAACGGCGCGCCGTTGTTGAGGATGACAACGGTCTTGGGCTGGACGGCAGTGACGGCCTTGATCAGGGCGACTTGCTGCGGGGTCAGGTCAATGTCGGGCCGATCGTAACCCTCGGATTCTTTGGATTCGGGGAGGCAAATATAGAGCAGGGCCACGTCTGCCGAGCGGGCGCTCTGGACGGCTTGTTCGACGAGCGCCTGGTTGGACTCGCCGCTGGCTGAGTAGCCTTCGGCGTAATTCAATTCGGCGTTCCCAGCCAGCTTCTGCAGCTCCTTGAAGGGGCTATCTATAAGCGTCGGGTTGATGTGCGAGCTGCCGCCACCCTGAAAGTATGCCGTCTGGGCGGCACGCCCGATAACGGCGATGCGCTGCGGGTTCTTCAAAGGCAAGAGGCCGTCGTTCTTGAGCAACACCATGCCCTCCGCGGCGACCCGGCGCGCCAGGGCGTGGTGGGCGGCGGTGTCGAACTTTCCCCCCTTGGAGGTCTCGGCCGCCTTGAAGACGATTCCCAGAATGCGACGCACCGCCTCGTTCAGCACGCTTTCGTCCAGCTCGCCTGAGCGGACGGCTTCTACCACTGCTTTTGTATGGCGCGGCTTGGGGCCGGGCATCTCCAGGTCCAGGCCGGCTTGTAAGGATGACACCCGGTCGTGCACAGCACCCCAGTCGGAGACCACGAGGCCTTCAAAGCCCCACTCCTCCTTGAGGATTTCTGTCAGCAGCTTGTGATTCTCGGCACAGTAGCTACCATTGACTTTGTTGTAGGCGCACATCACCGTCCAGGGTTTCGCTTTCTTGATGGCGGTCTCGAAGGCGGGGAGATAAATCTCGCGCAGGGTGCGCTCATCCAACTCGGCGCTGATGGTCATGCGCCGGAACTCCTGGTTGTTGGCAGCGTAGTGCTTGAGTGAGGTGCCCACTCCTTTCGATTGAACGCCGTTGATGAAGCTGACCGCCAACTCCCCGGCCAGATAGGGATCCTCGGAAAAATATTCGAAGTTGCGGCCCCCCAGCGGCGAGCGCTTCATGTTGACGCCGGGACCAAGCACGACATCCACATTCAAGGCGATACATTCCTCGGCCAGCGCCTCGCCCATCTGGTGGATCAACGCCACGTCCCAGGTGGATGCGCTGCAGGAGGCGGTCGGGAAGCAGGTGGCAGGCAGGCTGGCCTCGATCATGGTACCGACATCCGCCGCGCGGCGCACGCCGTGAGGGCCATCCGCAACGATCATCTCGGGCACGCCCAGGTGTTCCACCGGGGTGCTCGACCACGCGCTGGCACCGGTACACAAGGCGGCTTTCTCTTCGAGCGTCATGCTAGCAATAATGGACTGAATATCGCTGTTCATTTCATTCCTCCTGTTAAGCTGTTTTGCTTGGAATACGTGTTATAGACAGAGCGTA
>JAGHDT010000289.1 GCA_021159805.1 Anaerolineae bacterium | reverse complement strand
CGAAACACTGGGCCTTCCCCGGCTGAACCGGGCCCAAGATCTCGGCCACCATCTCATCGTCAACGGCTGCCAGGACCTCTCGCGCGCCAGGGAAGAACCGGGCCACTGTCACGAACCCGTGCGCGATGGAGGTGGCCGAGGAGGCCGCGAGCATCAGGGGCGCGCGCTCGCCGGTGATCCGGTTCAGCCGTTCAGCCTCCACCGGCTCCCCGCGCACAGCCCATATCTGGTCCACAAGATACTGCTTGACCAGCGGCACCTCCGTCTGCACGGCAAAGACGATGTCAGAGAGCGACGTGGTGTCGCCCCGATTCGGCGCCACCCCGGTGAGTATCCAGGCGCTGCGCTTCTGGTACATCAAGCCGCGCGTGCCGTCGATGGGATCCACAATGATCCGCCACACCGCATCGGCCTCCGCCGTCCCCCGCGGCAACACGACTTGTCCCCCGTCGGGCAAACCTTCGGCAATCAGCACCACCGGTGCGATCCTAGCCACACTCTCCTCAAAAGCATGCACCAGTGCCTCTTCGCTGACGCGATCGATGGCATAGATCGTGTCCCCCACTCCATCGTGGGCAACACGGGAGAGATCGGCAACGCCATCGGCCCCAGCTGCCGCGGCCGCGGCCTCAGTCGCGGCAAGGACAGCGTCGCGCATCTGCGCGTGAATGTCGCGTATCGGATCTACCAGGTCCTGAATCTTGTGCATGTCACACACCCTCCGTTTCTTGACAGCGTCTTGGCAGGATATAAGATATGCACACTGATGTCAATAACCAAAGGAGTGATCTATGAAGAAAATCGTAGCTTTCGGTGAGATTATGCTGCGTCTGGCCCCCCCGGGATTCCAGCGCTTCACACAAGCTCGTAGCTTTGACGTCATTTATGGCGGTGGCGAGGCCAACGTGGCCGTCTCGGTCGCCAACTACGGCCTGCCTGTCGAATACATCACCCGGTTACCCAAGAACGACATCGGCGATGCCTGCCTCAACTTCATTCGCCAGTACGGTGTCGGCACAAGCCACATCGTGCGCGGCGGCGCCCGTCTAGGCATCTACTTCCTGGAGACCGGTGCCGTGCAGCGTGGTAGCAAAGTCATCTATGATCGCGCTGGATCAGCACTGGCGACCATTGAACCCGGCATGGTAGACTGGGACGCAGCCTTCGAGGGGGCAGGCTGGTTCCACTGGACCGGAATCACACCGGCCATCTCAGAAAGCGCAGCCGCCGTCTGTCTGGAGGGCGTGAAAGCCGCCAAGAAAGCCGGCGTCACTATCTCCTGCGACCTTAACTACCGCAGCAAGCTGTGGAAGTGGGGCAAGCATCCCGGCGAGGTGATGGAGGAACTGGTCAGCTACACCGACATCGCCATCGGCAATGAGGAGGACGCCGCCAAGGTCTTCGGCATTCACGCACCTGAGGTCGATGTTACCCAGGGCAACATCGAAGCCGAAGCCTATGTCTATGTCTGCAACAAGCTGAAGGAGCGCTTCGCTAACCTGAAAACCATCGCCATCACCCTGCGCGGCTCACTCTCGGCAAGCCACAACACCTGGAGTGCCATCCTGTGGGACAATGGCGAGGTCTTCACGACCCCGACCTACGACATCACCCACATCGTCGACCGCGTCGGCGGCGGCGACAGCTTTATGGGTGGCCTGATCCACGGTCTGCTGACTTACGAGAACAAGCAAGATGCCATCAACTTCGCAGTTGCGGCGTCAGCACTGAAGCACACCATCAAGGGCGACTTCAACCTGGTCAGCGTGGCCGAGGTCGAGAAGCTTATGGGCGGTGACGCGTCCGGTCGCGTCAGTCGCTAAGTTCTTCCAGCAAACTGCGGTCCATTGCCGATCAGTGCCATGGACCGCGCTTAACCCGAAGTTCCAAACCTTTAGGAGGTCCACAATGGCACGACACGATCGACTTAACGTACTGACCACCATGATAGACGTGGGGCTGGTCCCCCTCTTCTACAACAATGATGTGGAAGTCTGCAAGAGCGTTATCCACGCCCTGGCCAAGGGCGGCGCCCGCGTGATTGAGTTCACCAATCGCGGAGATCAGGCACTGGAGGTCTTCAAGCTCCTGGTGCCCTACTTCGCGGAGGCAGAGCCCGATCTCATCATGGGTGTCGGCTCCATCGCCGACGGCCCGACCGCGGCCCTCGCCATCTCCTACGGTGCAGAGTTCGTCGTCGGTCCCATGCTCAATGCCGACGTCGCCAAGATCTGCAACCGCCGCAAGATCGCCTACATGCCCGGCTGTGGCACGGTCAGCGAGATCTCGGCAGCTGAGGAACTGGGCTGTGAGATCTGCAAAGTCTTCCCCGGTACCCAGGTCGGCGGCCCTGGCTTCATCAAGGCCGTCACAGCGCCGATGCCCTGGTCCAGACTGATGCCCACGGGCGGCGTCACCGCTGAGGAGGACAATATCAAAGGCTGGATCACGGCAGGTGCCGTGTGCGTTGGCATGGGCAGCAGAATGGTCCGCAAGGACTGGCTCGCTGCCGGGGAATACGACAAGATCACCGACCTCGCGCGCCAGGTCCTGCTGTGGATCCGCGAGGCACGCGCCTAAGGAGAACTATGATGCCAAAGATTACGTTCCTTGGTGCTGGAAGTACCGTCTTCGCCAAGAACCTCGCGGGCGATATCCTCAGCTACCCCGAACTTGCGGACTGCACTATCAGTCTTCACGACATCGACGAGACCCGTCTCAAGACATCCGAGACTGTAGCTCGCCAGGTTGCTGCGACGCTGGGGGCACACCCCACCATCGAGGCGACCACAGATCGTCGGGAGTCCCTCGAAGGTGCGGACTACGCCATCGGCATGTTCCAGGTCGGAGGGTACAAGCCCTCGACCGTCATCGACTTCGAGGTCCCCAAGAAATATGGGCTACGCCAGACCATCGCCGATACGCTGGGCATCGGCGGCATTATGCGAGCGCTCCGCACAATTCCCGTCATGCTCGACATGTGCAATGATATGGAGGAAGTCGGTCAACCCAATATCGCCTTCCTAAACTACGTCAACCCTATGGCGATGAACTGCTGGGCCGTCTTCCGTGACTCGCCCGTCAACACCATCGGGCTCTGTCACAGCGTGCAGGGAACCGCAGAGCAGCTGGCCCACGACATCGGCGTGCCCATTGAGGAAATCAACTACCTCTCTGCCGGGATCAACCACATGGCCTTCTACCTGCGCTTCGAGCGGAAGACCGACGACGGTGTCGAGGATCTCTATCCCCGCATCCGCCAGGTCGTGGCCGATGGCCGCATTCCCGACTGGAACCGCGTGCGCTACGAGATGCTCACACGGCTGGGCTACTTCGTCACGGAGTCGAGCGAACACTTCGCCGAGTACACGCCGTGGTTCATCAAGCGCGATCGCCCCGACCTGATCGAGAAGTACCACATTCCGCTTGACGAATACCCGCGGCGCTGCGAGAACCAGATCGCCGGGTGGGAGATTCTGCGCAAGGATCTGGAGCGGGGCGCTGACATCGAAGTCCGCCGCAGCAAAGAGTACGGGTCACTCATCATCCACAGTATGGAGACAGGAACACCTCGCGTGGTCTACGGCAACGTTCCCAACCACGGCATCATCGACAACCTACCTCAGGGCTGCGCGGTGGAGGTCCCCGTCCTGGTGGACAAGAACGGCATGCAGCCCACGCGTATCGGGGCACTGCCCCCGCAGCTCGCCGCCGTAATGCGCACCAACATCAATGTCCAGGAGCTGACCGTCGAGGCCGCCCTCACCCGCAAGCGTGAGCACATCTACCATGCCGCAATGCTCGATCCGCACACTGCTGCCGAGCTCGACCTCGACCAGATCTACGCCCTGGTAGATGATCTGATTGAGGCGCATGGAGAGTGGTTACCGGAGTATTCGTAGAGCAGAACCGACCGTCTGATACACTTTGCTACGGTACAGACACGATTCACGATTCACCATTCATTCTCACCTGGAGCAGTTGAATCGTGAATTGTGAATCGTGCTCTGCAATACTGGCATCAATCCCAAGGAGCACCCACAATGGAACTCACCTCCCACGAGCGCATGCGCCGCATGTACGCCCATCAGGAAGCCGACCGTGTGCCGGTCACCGACTCTCCGTGGAACGCCACGATCGAGCGCTGGCAGCAAGAAGGTATGCCGGCAGATATGGGATATGTCGATTTCTTCGGACTCGACAAGATCGCACACATCGGCGTGGACAACAGCCCACGCTACCCCACACGCATCGTGGAAGAGACCGATGAGTACATCACCAACACCACGGCGTGGGGAGCCACACTGAAGAACTGGAAACACATCGCATCGACACCTGAGTTTCTCGACTTCACCATCAAGACCCCGGAGACGTGGTCGGAGGCCAAAGCCAGGATGACACCCAGCGAGGATCGCGTTCCCTGGGACTACCTGAAGGCCAACTACCCCACGTGTCGCAAAGAGGGATATTGGATCGAGGCCGGGCTCTGGTTCGGCTTCGACGTCACCCATTCCTGGACTGTCGGCACAGAACGGTTGCTGATGGCCCTGCTGGATCAGCCGGAATGGTGCGTGGATATGTTCAACCACTTCCTCGACATGGACATCGCCCTCTTCGACAGAGTCTGGGATGCGGGGTACACCTTCGATGCGATCAACTGGCCGGACGATATGGGTTACAAACAGAACCAGTTCTTCTCGATGCGCACCTACCGGAAGCTCCTGAAGCCGGTTCACAAACGTGCCGTCGACTGGGCCCACGCCAAAGGGGCCAAAGTCCGGCTTCACTCGTGTGGGGACATCCGGCCCTTCATCCCCGAGCTAGTTGAGATCGGCGTCGATGGGCTCAATCCCCTGGAGGTCAAAGCGGGGATGGATCCGCTGGCCATCAAGAAGACTTACGGCAATGATCTGCTGCTCCATGGTGGCATCAACGCCGTGCTGTGGGATGACAGAGATGCCATCTCAGAGGAAATGAGCCGGGTCATTCCCGTCGTCAAGGAAAACGGTGGCTATATCTTCTCCTCGGACCACTCCGTCCCCTCGGCCGTGAGCCTGGAAAACTTCCGCTACATCGTGAATCTGGCCAAGAAGCTCGGTAGCTACGAATAGCACAAGCAGCAACGGACGCGCCTATGCACAACGGGGCCACCGTGTGGTGGCCCCGTTGTCGTCTGGTAAGCCGGTGCGCCGGCTGGACTAGAACCCTTTCACAAGCACCTCGGCGGCCACTGCCGCACCTATAATTCCCGCCTCATTAAGCAGTTGAGCTGGAACGACTTCCGCGTCGACGGTGAGCACATTGCGGAATTTGTCCATCTTCCCGCTTGCCCCGCCCCCCAGGATGAAGAGATCCGGCCAGAAGAGTGCGTCCAATCGATTCAAGTAGCGATCGAATCTGACGGCCCACTGTTTCCACTTCAAGCCATCTCGTTTACGCGCAGCATCGGAGGCCTGAAATTCCGCGTCTTCGCCATCTATCTCGATGTGGCCCAGCTCCGTGTTCGGGACCAACACGCCATCAGTGAAGACCGCCGTGCCGAGCCCGGTTCCGATCGTGATAATGAAGACCACGCCATCACGGTCTCTCCCGGCGCCAAAGCGCATCTCGGCGGTCCCGGCGGCATCCGCATCGTTGAGCACCCTCACCGGGCAGCCTGTAGCCACTGAGAGGAGCTCTACGGCATCTGTCCCGATCCATTTCTTGTCGACATTCGCAGCGGTCCGCGCCACACCACGTTGGATGACGGCGGGGAAACCCGCGCCGATAGGGCCCTTCCACTCAAAATGGCGTGCCACTGCGGCGACTACTTCCGCCACGTCCTTCGGTCTGGCGCCCTTTGGCGTGGGAATCCGGAATCGCTCCGTTAGCATCTTCCCGTTCGCCGTATCGACAGGAGCCCCCTTGACACCGGACCCACCGATATCGATCCCCAATATCTCCACGGATTGCCTCCTCCGCTGAACAGTCCCGCGTAGGGCCTGCCCAACAACCGTACACGAATTCCCAGGCAGTGTAGCGCGCATCGCAGCATCTGGATCAAAGAACTACCCCCCGGGCCATCAAGGATCCGGGGGGTAGTGCCTGGTCAAACTAGATAAGGCTTGGCAGAATGCCGGCGGCTACCAACCGTCGCGTCCGCCACCACCACCACCGCGAGGGCGCGAATCACGTCGATCCTGTCGACGTGGCTGTGCTTCATTGATACGAAGTGTCCGCCCATCGTTTTCCTTCTGGTCCAAAGCCTCAATTGCGGCTCGTGCTTCCGCCTCATTGGGCATCTCAACAAAGGCAAAGCCTCGCGAGCGCCCGGTATCCCGATCCGTGATGACCCGGACCTCACCAACATCGCCATACGGCTTGAAAAGCTCTGCTAAGCTGTCCTCAGTGGCCTGATACGACAAATTCCCGACATAGATTCTCATCTCGACGCGTCCTTTCGCACTCCCTGAATTCTGTGAGCCGCACTACAGGCGACGGCTTTCTCCTATATTGTACACGGACATCCGCCAAGTGCAAGTGGCAGCATCCGGTACCCAACAACCTCCGTTGACTTGGCATATAACCAACATAGGGTAGAATCATATACCCGTGAGGAGGTGACCCATGGCAATGCGCTATGTATTCATTACTGGTGGCGTGGTCAGTTCTCTCGGGAAAGGCATTATGGCTGCCTCGCTCGGGCGTCTGCTCAAAGCACGTGGACTTCGTGTCTCAATCCAGAAACTCGACCCCTATCTCAACGTCGATCCTGGCACAATGGCGCCCTACCAACACGGTGAGGTCTTTGTGACCGACGACGGGGCGGAGACCGACCTGGATCTGGGACACTACGAGCGCTTCATCGACGAAAACCTCAACCAGGCGAGCAACGTGACGACCGGTCAGGTCTACAGTGAGGTGATCGCTCGCGAGCGGCGTGGAGACTTCCTGGGGGGCACGATCCAGGTGGTCCCACACGTCACAGACGAGATCAAGCGCCGCATTATCCGCGCAGCGCAAGAGCTGCATGCGCAAGTCGCCATCACCGAGATCGGCGGTACCGTCGGCGACATCGAGGGCCAGCCATTCCTGGAAGCCATTCGTCAGATGCGCAACGACGTTGGCCGCAACAAGGTACTCTACATTCACATTACCTTACTGCCGTACTTAGCTACCAGTGGGGAGCTGAAGACCAAGCCGACGCAGCACAGTGTACGCGAACTGCGCGGGATCGGAATCCAGCCGGACATCATCGCCCTGCGCTCCGACTTCCCCATCGATGACGACATTCGTAGCAAGGTAGCCCTCTTCTGCGATGTGGAGCGCAAGGCTGTCGTGTCGCTCCTGACGGTAAGCAGTATCTACAAAGTGCCGCTTATGCTCGAAGAAGCCGGGGTCGGCGATCTGGTCGTCAAAAAGCTCCATCTCAAGAAGCGAGTCAAGCAGCCTGACCTCGCGGAGTGGCGCAGCGTCGTCGAGAAGCTCGACCAAGACCGTCCCAAGGTGCGGATCGCCCTCGTGGGTAAGTACGTCGAGCTCCACGACGCCTACATCAGCGTCCGGGAGTCTCTCGTCCACGCAGGCCTCTGGCACGATCACGAAGTTGAAATCGATTGGATCCACAGTGAGGATCTCGAACGTGGGAAGAGTATCGATACGCTCCTGGCAGCCGACGGCATCGTCGTGCCGGGTGGCTTTGGGTACCGAGGTATTGAGGGCAAGATCGCTGCCGCCAAGATCGCCCGCGAAAACAAGATCCCCTATCTGGGGCTATGCCTCGGCATGCAGGTGATGTGCATCGAGTTGGCCCGGCACGCGCTGAACTCTGACTCCGCAAACAGCACCGAATTCAAACCCGAAACCGAGCACCCCGTCATCGCGCTGATGCCAGATCAGGAGACCGTTGTCGATATGGGTGGCACAATGCGCCTGGGTAGCTATCCATGTAACCTGAAACCCGGCACCAAGGCCAGGCAAGCCTACGGTGTCGACACCGTGTCCGAACGGCACCGGCATCGGTTTGAGTTCAACAACGCCTATCGTGCGAGACTAGCCGAGGCAGGCATGATCTTCAGTGGCTTATCTCCTGATGAAAGACTCGTCGAGATCGCCGAACTCCGCGATCATCCCTGGATGTTGGGCAGTCAGTTCCACCCGGAGTTCAAATCCCGCCCCCAACGGCCCCATCCGCTGTTCAGAGACTTCGTCGGAGCCGCGATTGACCGGCACAACAGAGAGTCCCCCGCGCCCGCCCACGCTGTGCCGCGGCATCTTGACTGAACAGAACGAGAGACCGGGAATCCGCAAATGGATTCCCGGTCACTTCCTGTGCCGCCCTCAGCGCTACGCGTCGCCTGATCCGCCCACAATCAGATCTCGGTGTCAGGCCAAGGTAATCTCGAACTTCTTCGACAGGTGATCGGGGTAATATGACTTCTTGGCCCGCCGCAACCCCGGCTCGCCCAGATCCTGTTCCAGGTTGGCATGAATGGTAGCATCTTCCCAACTCTCAGAATAGGCCTGCGTCATTTTGACATAGATGCCCTTGAACTCCGGATTGGCCTTCTCAATGTGAATCACAACGGTCAATTCATTCAGCAGCTCTCCCAGGGCAAACGCCTGCACCTTGCCCTGAACCAGGATTGCACCGCCATCGACGCCCAACGTCTCGAAGTTGCCCAACATGTCCTGAATGCCGCACAGCTCGTGCTGGAGACTCAGATCCTCTTCACACAACCGTTGCTCACACCAGACTTCAGCCAGCGCCAGGCAGCCATCGACGAGAGAGGGCGTGATTGGCAGATACTCAAAATCGTAGTACCGCTTGAACTGGTTGATATGATTGCGCTTTGAGCTGTACTTGCGCCCGGCAAGCTGTGAGAGATGCTCCGTCAGGTAGACATAGTCAAAGTGATCTCGCGTCTCGGTAATGGCAAACCGCACATCGTCGCCAATATCATCCACCAACCGCTGGCTCGCGCGGGAGATCCTGGGCACATCAACGCCACGCTCATCGCGCATCCACGCCAACAACCGGTATGTCACATCAGCCCGGTTGCCTGGTCCAATGGGTGGCAGCACAAACGTGCCTCCCTCACGTTCGTGGGCCAGGAGCACCACACACTCATCCAACACCGACCACTCGAAATT
Source organism: Anaerolineae bacterium (assembly GCA_021159805.1). GTDB lineage: Bacteria > Chloroflexota > Anaerolineae > B4-G1 > SLSP01 > PWVB01. The sequence continues at coordinate 1,516 of JAGHDT010000289.1, read as the reverse complement.
GTAATAAGACCGCCAGATGTAGAGGTTCCCAAATGTCAGTTCCGAGGTCTGTGGCTGAAAATCCCAGATACGAGGATGAAGAACATCGCGATCATTGAGCTCCAGCTGCTTGAACTCCGGAAAGGCCACCACATTGTCCATTGAATTCCCTCCTATGCGCATACGCGCTACCACCTGCGCTGCAGAAAGCAGCCCCATCGCGAATTCACCAGATCTGCCGCATTGTCAGCCCAAGTCTGCGATAGAATCGCATCCCCTTGCCGTCATGCCAGCTTCAGTCAATCGAGGAGCTCGTCAACCCAGTCACTTCGGGTTCAACCGGTGTCACCTGTCGATCACCCTCATAGAAACAGATCTTCAGACCGGCACGCGCCTTGTCAACACTTCCAAGTCACGGTCACCGACGACAAGACAACGGGCCGGGTCAGACTGATAGCGATCCGCGAGCGCCGGCAATACTGCCGGGATCGACGTTCCGGCATAGGGATCAGTCGCAGCGACCCAATCCGCGAAATACTGGCCCATCACGTGGGCGTCCAGCAGCCGCTCCAAAGGGGCCCCGCCTCGATGTGTGATAAAGCAGTTTCTTCCCCCGGTGTAGGTAACCCACCGGCAGGTCAACCCCATCAGAGATCCCAGCCTAGAAGCCCTCCAGCCGGCCAAGGTCGACGATCCCGGTCGCCAAAGCAGCCACACGCTGCAGCAGCGCCAAGCGCGCTTCACGAAGCACCTCGTCCTGCGACATCACCAACACCTTGTCGAAGAAGCTCTGGATAGCAGGGACCATAGGAACGAAAGCCGCCATCAGTTGATCCACACCACTCCCACCCGCATCCGCAGATGCGGCAGAAACCTGGAGCTCAGCCGTCACCAGCGCCTGGTACAGGGCCTTCTCCGCATCCTCGACCAAATTGTCGGGAAGCAGCTCAAAACGTGGCTCGTTCCGTGTGATGCGCACACACCGCGCGTAGTTGTCCAGAAGGTAACCCCAATCATCGCGGGTGATCCAAGCTGCAAGCTGCTGGGCAGCCCGCAGGGCCAGTGACGGATTGTCTCCTCGCTCGGCAAGCGCCGCCGCCACAACATCGTAGGCGAGCCCCATATCTCGCAATGCCACCTCAAGACGTCCGGCGACAAAGCTCAGCACCCTGTCGAGTGTGCCATCCGGGGGCGTCTCCGGCAGTTGAGCCAGCGCCTTGGTTATGACACCGCGTAGCGACACATCGATCTGCTTCTCCAGCAGGATCTGCACGATGCCGGCAGCCGCGCGCCGAAGTCCGTAGGGATCCGCGGAACCGGTCGGCGCCATCCCAACCGAGAACAATCCCGCCAGGCTATCGGCGCGATCGGCCAGGGCCAACACCGTGCCCAGAACACTGGTCGGCACACTGTCGCCGGCCGAGCGCGGCAGATAGTGCTCGCCAATTGCCAGCGCAACAGCCGGATCCTCGCCCGAAAGCAGGGCGTATTCGCGCCCCATGATGCCCTGGAGACTGGTCATCTCTACGACCATATT
>JAGHDT010000448.1 GCA_021159805.1 Anaerolineae bacterium | reverse complement strand
GCCCAGACACCCATCTGACACTGACGCCAGACGGCGAGAGGGCGCGCCCTCTCGCCGTCTGGCGTCAGTGTCAGATGGGTGTCTGGGCCATATCGTGCGCTGCGCCACGGTCTTCATCGGTATGCAAAGGTGAAGCGATCCAGCCGTGTCAGGTTGTTGTACACCTCGGTTGAGTCAGTCCACTGGTCCAGACCGCCGAGGTGGGGTGGTAGGGCGAGGACGTTAGGATCGGTGATCCGGGCCCGAAGAGCGTCGACGAATCGCCCGGCCTGGATGACCTGAAAGGGGCGATCATGAAAGGGCTTCACTTGGGTGGGCAGGGGGTGTGTTATGCTGAGTGCGTTGTGCAGGGCCGCGAGCCGTTCATAGGCCGCGGACAGATGCCGCTCTCTTGCCTGCCACGTCTCAGCTTGCAGGACTTCGGTAAGAATTGGTTGGAGAGCTTCGGCAGACGCCAACTCCGCAAATGCGGTGCCATACCATTTGATGTAGGGTGCGTACCGCCGCTCCATCAAGAAGCACAGCCCCATGATGTCGTGAACCAACCGGCTTGCGATCAATCGCGATCCCAGGTCATCGCCGATCTGGCCACAGCGACCCATGAAGTGCTCTTCCTCGGAGATGCGCTGCCATTGGGCTGCCATCAGATAGAGCCACACGTCGTGCGGGTAGGTGTCAAGGGTCCTGCGGAGCGGTGTCAGTGTGCCCAGGCCGTCGTGGAAGAGGGCGCCGCTGCGGATGCTCCGAAGGTGCTGCTGTGGGAACGTAATCCAGTCTACTGCGGTCGGCGGGTTTGCATAGTCCCAGACCAGCACATGTTGTACGAAGCGCCGCAGCGTGCTGATCATCACGGCGTGGCCCGTACCTTGTCCCATCGTCACCCGCGCCTCCTCACCACAGGCCATGTCGATCGGGTATCCGTGGATCTCACCTGGCAGGTCGCGGCGCAGCAGGGTGTCGATCTCGCTGCGGAGGGTCTCAGTGGCGCTCTCAGCCAGGAATAGCTGGAGTCGCGGTCCCCAGTCGTGGTCTCTCGACTGGGGCGTGTCGAATCCCAGGACCTCAGAACCGTGGAAGAGCAGGCCCGCGCTGTGGGGCAGTTCGGGAAGATGTTCTGCCAACAACGGCGCGACCGCCTCTTCGTAGAGGAGTCGGCTGAGCTCAAGGCCCTTGATGAACGGTGTCTCCATCAATACTCCAGGAGCCCCGTGTGAGCGATCAACTTCCACGTGTTGCCAAGCCGTGTGTAGGTCTTGCCGGCGCGTCCCTTCCAGTGTTGCTCTCGTCCGGTGTTGTCCCGCCACAGCGTGTCCACATCAACGACAGCGAAGGCGCCATCGCCCTGCTCAGAGACCACGATCTTGCGCAGTGTGCGCACATTGTGGATCAGCTTGTGCGTGTCAAAGAGCGACTGCCAGCCCGCGCGCCAGCGCGTCTCGTCATAGTGCCCCCAGTCCAGGACCCATTCCAGTGGGTCGTGGTCCTGTGCTGTGGGTGGCCAGGGCCAGACCATATCTGGATGAAAGAGTGTCATCAACAGGTCAACGTCCTGCGTGTCCCATGCGCGGGTCTCGCGGTTCACGATTTCCTCGATTTCGGCGACGATATCCCGGGTTGTCATAGCGTAGCTCCTTGTGGGCTATTCAGCGCGCCAGGTCATCTTCTGCCCGACCCACCAGAGGGATGCGATCGTGATCCCCAGCATAACAGAGATGTCCAGGGCCAGTCGGCTGGTCACAGGACCAACGAATATCTGGCGGATGGCGGAAGCAGCGCGACCATCTGGCGCACCAACGTGGTCTTGCCGGCGCCGTTGTCGCCCAGGATGCCAAAGATCTCGCCGCGATGGATCTGGAGTGAGATGCCCTTCTTGGCCGGGACGCTCTTCCGCGAGTAGACTTTGGTCACGTTGTCGACGTCATAGACGATCATCGGGTACCCCGGCTCTCATGGCTTGCGCCCAGTCGAAGCCTGCGACGGCGGCATCCCAATTCTCATCCGGTATGCCGGCGCTGGTATCTATCCCCTGTGCTGCTGCTGCCCGGTATGTATGGAGGATGAGTCGCTGTGCGATGTTGTGGCCGGACTCGCTGGCCAGGAGACAGGCTCGCGCGAATGCGCCGCCATCGGCCAGACACCCTGTCGTCTCGTAGGTTCTGCGGAGTTGCCCTACGTCGTAGGGAATGAAGCGATGCTCGGCGGACCAGCGATCGCCGGTCCACGTCAGTATCGCGTATGTGGCGCGCGGATCTCCGTTGATCGATAGGCCGGCAGAGCCGGGGTTGACCACCAGACAGCCGTCTTCCATCTGTTGCCAGGGGATGTGTGAGTGCCCGCAGATCAGGACTGCTTCGGCGATAGCCTCGGTGACGTGGCTCAGCGGCGACGGTGTCTGATCCGTCGGCAGGAGCTCTTCCTGCCGGAATCTCGTGAGTGCAGCTGGGTTACGATCCGGGAATAGATGCTCTCGATCGCTGCTTGGTGAGCCGTGCACCACGCGAATCGGGGCTGCCCCGTTGCATGCGATGACACGCTGCTCCGGCAGGGCGTTCAAGAAGTCGAGAGCGTCACGGTCGAGCTGTTCGTAGGCCCACTGCACAGCTTCCCACTGCTTGGAGTTTCCGTTGCCTTTCGGCGTTCGGCCTCGATCGCAGTTCAGGTAGTAGTTTTCATGGTTGCCACGGATCATCAACGCCCCTTGGTCGCGGAGAGACTCCAGTGTGGCCTGCGGCTGCGGACAGCCGACCATGTCGCCGGCGATGATGAGCTTATCGACCTGCTGGCGTTCGATGTCGGCAAGCACGGCTTCCAGGGCCGGAAGATTGCCGTGGATGTCGGAGACGACGGCCAAACGCATATTCACTACTCCCATCTCGAAGCAAGAGTGCGTGTCACTATAGCACGTGGGCACTACGGGGCAACCTTCGATAAAAGCGCCGGGCGCGGCTGACCCATTCCTCTGAAACGGGGACTTCGTCTGTGTTTTCCCCCGACGGGGGCAACGCAGACGATGAGAAGGGTCAATGTGACGACGAGGCGGCGTAGGGCTGCTGTGCGGCCCACGTGCATCAGGGTTTCGAAGAGAGTTCTTGGGAGGCGTGACCTACTGCGGCTGTGATTACTCTTCTTCAGCGTACGCCGCGACGATCTGTTCGGCGAAATCGCGCACGCTCTGGCGGAGCGCTTCGGGCGCCACCACGCGTGCAGCGCTGCCCCAACTCAGGATGCGACGGCGGGCGCCTGCGAAGCTCGCATCAGTCAGGCTGATGAGTGCCCAGCCGTCCGTGTCAGCCGGTGCCAGGAGTTCTATTCGCCCCCGGCCACCATCGTGCGCTAACTCATCGCAGAGCTGTGCTTTCACACGTACCGTGGCGGTGAAGCGTGGTTGATTCTGCTGGACTGTCTTGCACCACCCGTCCCAGAATCTTGTCAGGTCGAAGTCCATGGGGCGCTCACACATCTCGTCGTTGAGTCGCGCACCGATGATGCTCTCAACGCGGATAACGCGAGGATCTCCATCCCACCGACAGACAAGGTGCCAGGTGCCCGCCTTTGCGACCAGCCCCAAGGGCTGCACCGTGCGCGTCTGTTCGGCGTCCCACGGGAGCCGGTAGGTGATTGTGACCAAGCGGTCGTCCCAGAGCGACTGGTGGAGGGTCTGCAGGTGCGGCGGCGTGGTGGTCGCTGGTTGCCAGGATGTGGGATCGAGGTGGATGCGTTGCCGGACACGCTGCTCTGTACCGCTTCTCATCGCCGGCAGCGCGGCGGAGAGCTTGCGCAAGGCCATCCGGAGGTCCTTGGAGACGCCCAGGTCGGCCAGCGTGGCAGGGATGCTCAACATGAAGAGCGCCTGCGTCTCATCTTCGGTGAGACCTGTCAGCGTGGTGCGGTAGCGGTCGAGCAAGGCGATTCCGCCCCCCGGACCGCGCTCAGCGTAGACGGGGACGCCAGTCGTGCTGAGGGCGTCCACGTCGCGGTAGATGGTGCGTATCGAGACCTCCAGCTCCTCCGCCAGCTTCTGTGCTGTCATTTTGCCGCGTGCCTGCAGCAACATGAGCAGTGTGAGCAGCCGGTCTGCGCGCATATGGGGTGACCTCCCTAGATCGTTTCCCTGAGTATAGCTGAAATACCTGACAGGAGATGTCAGGTAGGGGGTGGTATTGTATGTATATGGCTGGCCGGCAATTGCAGATGGTGTGAGTCGCTTGGTTCGAAGGAGGGTGTTGCATGAAAGATCTGGAAGTGAGAATCGTTGATCTGGCTCCGATGCGTGTGGCGTGTGCTCACGGCTTTGGCGAGAGCCCTGAGGGCGTGGCTGAGGAGAAGATGCAGGTGTTCATCTCGCAGAAGGGGCTGACCGACACTCAGCACTTCGGTTTCAACAACCCGAACCCATCTCCTGGAAGCCCGAACTATGGCTACGATATCTGGGTCACGGTGGGGACGGATGTGGAGGGCACCGATGAGATAGAGATCAAGACGTTCGAGGGCGGATTGTACGCTGTGACGCGTTTCGAGGGGCTCCAGAACATCGGCGCTGTCTGGCAGGGACTGGTGAACTGGCGTGATGAGAGCCTCTATAAGGAGGCGCACCATCAGTGGTTGGAGGCTTTGTTGACCTCGCCCGATGTGGCGACGGAGGAGTACGTCTTCGATCTCTATTTGCCGATCGCGAAATAGAGCTACGCGCATCAGCACGCCCACGTCTCACCCGCTCTGCTTCGAAGAGTCCGAAGTGCGCAGCAGCTGCTACGAAGGTCGCAGTTGCCACTGGCGCGAAGATGCGGGCGAGACGCCCGCGGTCCGCAGAAGCTGCAATCTGGCGGGGGCTATTCTCAAAATAGACGCCATATGCATCAGCACATCATGCAAGCATGAAAATGAGGCACGAAGAACGGCCCAAAGCCGCGATCGGGATCAGGTGAAGGGCTTTGGGCCGGCCGAGGACAGTTTTCGGGGCCGCGCCTCCGGTGCCCTCTCCCACCTCCGGCTGCGGAGGCGAAGTCCCCGGTTCAGGGGGCGCCGTCCGCGGAGTATGGGAG
>JAGHDT010000310.1 GCA_021159805.1 Anaerolineae bacterium | reverse complement strand
CTTGGTCTTCCTATCGATCGCGCTGCTGATCGGCAATCTGATTGCTGACATTGTGCTGGTGTGGCTCGATCCCAGGATACAGTTTAGTTAAAGGATGACACCGATGGCTGAGATTAGTGATCAACCAGTACATGCGGCCGTGGATGCGCAAGAGGTCAGCGCAGTAGGCGAGCTCTCGCAGGGCAGGTTGACCTGGATGCGGTTCAGGCGCAACAAGTTGGCTTTGATTGGTGGCATTGGCTTGATCATCATGTATATCGTGGTCGCGCTGGGCCCGTTTCTGGCAGGCAATCATTACCAATATCAGAACGAAGACTATCTCTTTGGGCCGGCAACCCAGATCACGTTCACCGGGCCGGATGGGCGATTTGGGCTGCGTCCCTACATCTATCAGATCAGCACCCGGCTGGATCCGGAAGAGTTCAAGTTCGTGTTTGACATCGATCGCGAGACGAAGACACCCCTCGAGTTCTTTGTCCGCGGTGATGGCTACAAGCTGCTGGGGTTCATAAAGGGCAATGTGCATCTGGTTGGCGTAGAAGGCGATCAGCGCATCTATCCTCTGGGCGCTGACGCGCTCGGCCGGGATGTGTTCGCCCGTTTGCTGGCGGGCGGACAAGTCTCGCTGACGATCGGCCTAGTGGGCGTGGCTCTGACTATCCTTTTTGGCTCCTTTATGGGTACGGTGTCCGGTTACTTTGGCGGGCTGGCCGATGACGTCATCCAGCGGGTGGTTGAGCTGATCATGTCGTTCCCGACTGTGCCGCTTTGGGCTGCGCTTGCAGCTGCGATGCCGCCGATCTCCGGGAGCTTTTCCGCGTTGGATCGTTACTTTTTGATCACCGTGATTCTGTCGTTGGTGAACTGGACCGGCTTGTCGCGACAGTTGCGCGCCAAGGTGATGGCCTATCGTGAGTCTGACTTCGTGATGGCGGCGTTGGCCGCCGGCGCATCGGACCTGCGGATCATCTTCGTCCATATGATGCCGAATGCGTCCAGTCACATTATCGTTGTCGCGGCGCTCTCGATTCCGGGCATGATCCTGGGTGAGACGGCGTTGAGTTTCCTCGGTCTGGGGATCCTCCCGCCGGCCGTGAGCTGGGGCTCGATGTTGACGGATGCGCAGCACGTACCTGTCGTCCTCGAGCATCCATGGTTGATGACCCCCGGTATTGCGGTCATCATTGCTGTGCTCTTCTACAGTTTCCTTGGAGATGCACTACGTGATGCCGCTGACCCGTATTCGATTTAGCAGCGAAAGGTATTCTGCCAATGTCCGATCAAGTTAGCGTGAAAGCGGCGGGCTCTGGCCAAAACGTCCAACAGCCTACGCGCAGGGACAGCATTCTTGACGTTCGTGGCCTGTATACTTACTTCTACACCGACCTTGGTGTGGCACGTGCCCTCAACGGTGTGACGTATAGCATTCCCAGAGAGAAGGTTCTGGGGATCGTCGGTGAAAGTGGCTGTGGCAAGAGCGTGACGGCACTCTCCATCATGCAATTGGTGCAGCCGCCGGGGCGGATCGTAAAGGGCGAGGTCGTACTTCACCGGCAGAATGGGGCTGGGCCTACAGACGACGTGGTCCTCACGGATCTGGCCCGGCACGGTGTCGAGATGCGACACATCCGCGGTGCCGAGATTGCTATGATCTTTCAGGAGCCGATGTCATCCTTGAATCCTTTGTTCACGATAGGTGCTCAGATCATGGAGGCGATTCTGTTGCACCAGGGCGTCGATAAGGCTGAGGCCCGTGATCGCGCCATCACGTCCCTGGATAGGGTGGGTATGCCTTCCCCCAAGGTCGTTGTGGATCAGTATCCGCACCAGATCAGCGGCGGTATGCGACAGCGCGCGATGATCGCACTTGCACTTTCGTGTGCGCCATCGCTTCTTATCGCCGATGAGCCCACGACTGCGTTGGATGTCACGACGGAGGCTCAGATTCTGGACTTGATGCGGACGCTTCAGCACGACATTGGGATGAGCATCATGTTCATTACTCACGACCTGGGCGTGGTCGCGCAGACGGCTGATGAGGTCGTGATAATGTACCTCGGCCGCGTGGTGGAGCAGGCACCAGTGGATCCGCTATTCTATGACCCACTACACCCCTATACGCGAGCATTGTTGCGCTCCATTCCACGCATCGGTCGGGGGATCAAAGAGAAACTGCAACCAATTCGTGGCGTTGTGCCGAACCCGTATTCGCGGATTACCGGGTGTCCCTTCAGTCCGCGCTGCGATTCCTTTATGGAGGGCGTGTGCAACGTGAATGTGCCTGGGATCACCCACCTGGACGATGGCCGGGCTGTGCGCTGTTTCTTGTACTCGGATAGGGTGGAAGAGAATGGGTAGTCAAATGGATTTTTCTGATCAGAGTGTGGACAATGTCCTGCTGGATGTCCAAGGGCTCAAGAAGTATTTCCCGATCCGCCGTGGTCTGTTCCAGAAGGTGGTAGGCCATGTGAAAGCCGTGGATGGTGTGAATTTCTTCATCCGTGATGGCGAGACTCTGGGGCTAGTGGGCGAGAGCGGCTGTGGCAAGACTACGACCGGGCGCACGATCCTGCATTTGCTCTCACCTACGGCAGGCAAGGTCAGGTTCAAGGATCCTGAACGGGGTTGGATGGACATTGCGTCCATGTCCCGCCAGGAGCTGCAGCCGATCCGTCGCAACATGCAGATCATCTTCCAGGATCCATTTATGTCCCTGAACCCTCGTATGACCGTGAAGCGGATCGTTGCGGAGCCCCTGATCATCAACAAGATAGCTTCGGGGCAGGAGCTTACCGACAGGGTGGCCGAGATCCTGAAGGTGGTGGGGCTGCGGCCTGAGTATATGAGCCGCTATCCCCACGCGTTTAGCGGCGGCCAGCGCCAGCGCATCGGTATTGCTCGCGCGCTTGCGCTGCGCCCGAGGCTTATGATCTGTGACGAGCCTGTCTCGGCGTTGGATGTCTCTATTCAGGCTCAGGTGCTCAACTTGTTGGAGGAGCTGCAGGAGCAGTTTGATCTGACCTACCTGTTTATCGCCCATGACCTCTCAGTCGTGGAGCACATCTGCAATCGCGTGGCCGTGATGTATGTTGGTAAGTTAGTGGAGGTTGCTTCGACGGAGGAACTCTACTATGACCCCAAGCACCCCTACACGGAAGCTTTGATGGCCGCTGTGCCGAAGCCTGACCCGCGGCAGCGTGATCGGCCTATCAAGCTACCCGGTGAGGTGGCCAGTCCGTCGAACCCGCCCAGCG
>JAGHDT010000019.1 GCA_021159805.1 Anaerolineae bacterium | reverse complement strand
GTTCCAGGCTGGCCCGGAGGGAGGGGTGGTCTGGAGCTTCTCCTCGCGGGCCGTGGATGTGCAGGATGTCTTCACCGACCCGGAGATCCGGCGCGTGACGGTTGTTGTGGAGGACGCTTAGGCTGTCAAGGCTCCGGGGTAGCAGTCTGAGTATCTGTTCGGGGTGGGGAGGGGAGGATTCGTTCCCCATCCTGAAGTGCTGCATCTGAGCCGGCTTTCCGACGGGCAGGCTCTGTGGTACACTTCCTCTGACGCTGAGTACTCCATCAGGAGGCCCCATTGCATTCTGGCATCTACCGGCCCAACATCGGCGCTTTCTGCAGCGCGGCTGAGATGGCCCAACCTACAAGAGGAGGATAACGTATGGACAAGAAACCGACTTTGCCGCAGATAGAGCTGGGTGCCACCGGGTTGACCGTGAGCCGACTCGGCCTGGGCGGCTTCCACCAGGTCGAGATCTCTTCGGAGATTGTTGAGCAGGTGGTAGATGCGTTTTTCGACGTGGGCGGCAACTACATTGAGACTGCCCGTAGCTATGGTGGCGGCGCTTCTGAGGAGAAGCTGGGTCGCGTCCTGGAGGGGCGTCGCGACCAGGTGGTGTTGGCCAGCAAGAGTGGAAAGCGTGATGGCGAGGGTATCCGGCGTGAGTTGGAGGCGTCACTCAAGGCGCTGCGCACGGACCACATTGACTTCTACTTCTTCCACGGCCCCGCCACGATCGCGGATCTGGATACCATCACCGGCCCGGGTGGCGCACTCGAGGCCCTGCTCAAGGCCAAGGACGATGGACTGATCGGCGGTCTGGGCTTCAGTAGCCACCGTCCTCCCGAGCTCTATCTTGAGGCCATCAAGCGCCTGCCGCTCTCAGTCATCCTTATCTGGGACAATTACCTGGAAGAGCAGTGGATCCCCGAGATCCAGCAGCAGGTTTACCCGCTGGCGCGCGAGAAAGGTGTCGGCATCACGGCGATGAAGCCGTTGGCCGATGGTTTCCTCTATCGCTCGCCTGAGCCGGCGCTCCGCTATGCGCTGGGGTCGGGGTCTGAGGTCCTGATTTGCGGTATGAACACCGTGGATCACGTCTATGAAGCCGCCGCCGCTCTGGCCAAAGGGCCGGCGGATGAGGCTGAGCGCGCAGCGATACTGAGGGATGCGCCGGAGCTGGGGACCTACGTTTGCCGGCAGTGCGGTGGGTGTTCTCAGGCGCTCATGGATCTGTTCAGGCTGGAAGGGCACGTGGACCGGCAGATGATCGACTATCTGCCGCACGATCCGGCGAACTACGCCCTGCGCCTGCGGCTGGCCCACTGGTTTGATCTTGCCGAGATCGCGCGGCAGCGTTATGCCGAGGCTGGATGGGACGACCAGGCGCTGCAGGCTGAGGCCGATGGTGTGAGCTGTCCGTATGGTATCAACGTCGGGCGAAAAGCGAAGTTCGCGCTGGCCAAGCTCAAGGACGAACCGCTGAACCTGCTCTAGGGGCCTACGCGATGTGTCGCACGCGATGGGTTGCGTGCGACTCGACGCGCGGGAACCACGACCTGCTAATCGGCACCTGGACAAGGCTATGGGTAAATCACGACGGTTGGAGGATCGGCTGGCTGCACTGAGTGACCTGCGGGCCGACCCAACGTCACTGCAGAGCCTGGCACTTCTGAAGAAGGCGTTGGCAGCGAAGACGAATATGGTTGCCGGCCGGGCAGCGGAGATCGCCGGCGATTATCAACTGACGACGTTGGAACCGCATATGGTTCAGGCATTCGGGCGGTTCATGACCAATCCCCAGAAGACCGACCCGGCCTGCATTGCCAAGACCGCGCTGGCTGAAGCGCTCTATCGTATGGAAGCCCACCAACCTGATCTCTACCTGACCGGGATCGGTCACGTTCAGATGGAGCCGGTCTGGGGCGGACGGGAGGACACGGCTGCCAAGCTGCGTGGCCTCTGCGCGCTGGGCCTGGTGCGCATCAACTACGATAATGTCTTCCTGGAACTGGCTCAGCTGCTGGCCGACCCGGAGGCTGACGCGCGTATCTCTGCAGCACGGGCCATCGCCTATACCGGAATGGTGAACGAGGGTGAGCTTCTGCTGCGCTTCAAGGCCCTGGTGGGCGATGAGAGCCCTCAGGTGTTGAGCGAATGCTTGAGCGCGCTCTTGCAGCTTGCGCCCGAGAGCTCGCTGTCCTTCGTCGCCGGTTTTCTGCATCGCGACGATCCCACTGTGCAAGGCGCGGCCGCCGTCGCGTTGGGGGAGTCACATCTTGTGCAGGCCTTCCCTTTCCTGGAGACCGCCTGGGAAGATGCGCTTGGGGCTGATCTGAAGAAGACGCTGCTCCTGTCCATCGCGCTGCTGCGACACGACCGTGCGCTGGAGTTTCTTGTGTCGCTCTTGGTGTCCGGGGGGCAGTCCGGCGAGGATGCTTTGGAAGCACTGGGCATGTATCGTGATGATGAGCGCATCTGGTCCCGCGTTGAGGCTGCGATGCGCGAGGATGTTCAATACCATCGAGACTGAGGGAGCAATGTGAAGCCTTGGGACGGTTTGTATTCCGAGCAGGATCTGGGCGCGCTTCTGGGAGCTGTGGCGTTTGCTGCGGTCAAGCATCAGGATCAGCGCCGCAAGGGCCATCGCCGTCTTCCCTACATCAACCATCCGGTGCGCGTGGCCGAGATCCTTTGGTCGGTAGGGGGCGTGCGGGATATGACCACGCTGGTGGCGGCCTTGCTCCACGATACATTGGAGGATACGGAGACGACACCTGCGGAGATCGAACTGCACTTTGGCTCCGAGGTCCTGGCCGTGGTGCAGGAGGTGACCGATGACAAGTCCTTGCCCAAAGCGGTGCGTAAGCAGCACCAGGTCGAGCGCGCAGCTTATGCTTCGCCTCGGGCCAAGATCATCAAGTTGGCGGATAAAATCAGGAACGTCAGCGACCTGGTCAACGAGCCTCCGGCAGATTGGCCGAAGCCGCGGATTGTGGCGTATGTCGATTGGTCCGAGTTGGTTGTAGCCGGTCTGCGCGGCGTGAATCCGCGCTTGGAAGCAATGTACGATGACGTCGTTCGGGCAGCCCACATTGTGTTGGCTGCCTCGAACGTGTGTCATAGATAGGGAGAGGTGTGCGTGCACTATCGTGAACTAGGGAAGACCGGCGCGAAGGTATCAGAAGTCGGGATGGGCTGCAACCGGCTGGGCCAGTCCTACGAGTCCGATGATTTCTGGACCAAGCTGGTGCTGCGGGCTGCTGATCTAGGCGTGACGGTCTTCGACACGGCCGAGGCCTACGGTTGGGGACGCAGTGAAGAGATACTGGGGAAGGCCTTGGGCAACCGCGATGACGTGATGGTCGCGACCAAGATGTGCCGCATCCGCGAGAGCGGTGAGCAGGAGTATTCCCCAGCCCGCATGGTGGAGACGGTTGAGGGGAGCCTGCGGAAACTCCAGCGGGATGTCATCGATATCTATCAACTGCACAGTCCTCGGCGCGATGCCCTGGAGCGCTATGATTGGGCCGAGGGGATGCAGAAACTCCGCGAACAGGGTAAGATCCGTTTCTCCGCGGTGGCAGTGAGTAATGAGGCCGATGCGCTCTGGTTGATGGAGCAGGATCTTGTGGACGTGCTGCAGATCACGTACAGCATCTTCCACACGGAACCGGAAAAGGGCCTCTTCGCGATGGCTGAGGTCAAGGGTGTGGGCCTGCTGTGCCGGATGCCGCTGGCCAGGGGCGTACTGACGGGGAAATTCCGTCTGGGTGAGGAGGTCGGACCCGGACACCGCGCGCTACTGGATGGCGATCAGGTGCAGGGGAATATCCGTCGTGCCGAGTCCCTTCGTCCTATTTCCGCGTCACGTAAGGGTGGGATGACGCGGATGGCGCTCCAGTTCAGCCTTTCGCCCAAGGCAGTCTCTGCGATTATCCCAGGAGCTCGGACGTGGGCGCAGGTGGAGGAGAACATCGCGGCTTCGGATGGCATGGGGTTGTCGGAGCAGGCCTTGGCCGACATCGCGGCTGTGCAGGCGGGTTGGGCGTGAGCGGGCCCAAGATGTGTGTGTTGAGTATCTGGAACGCCAGCAGCCCCCGAAGGATTGAATTTCGAGGTCTGCTACTCATTGTGTTGCATTCAGGCACCATTGCCGTGTGCTGTTTAGCGGGATAGACATTATGTTCGCCGACGCACGTGTGCGCGCACACCACGCAGTGAAAAAGCGCGGTACGCAAAGCAGAGCGCGGACTGGGGTCCGCACGAGCGCGATGAAGTGGGCGAATATCGTGCCGCAGTTTATTTCCGAAGTAGACGTCATGTGCATCAGCACACCACGCCAGTATGAAAATATGACACCAAGAACGGCCCAAAGCCGCGATCGAGATTAGGTGAAGGGCTTTGGGCCGGCAGAGGGTGGTTTTCGGGGCCGCGCCTCCGGTCCCCTCTCCCACCTCCGTCCGCGGAGGCGAAGTCCCCGGTTCAGGGGGCGCCGTCCGCGGAGTATGGGAGAGGGTCGGGTGAGGGCTCTGTGGGTGCTACTTTCGAAGTAGACGTCATGTGCATCAGCACACCACGGCAGCATGAATATGAGACGCAAAGAAGGCCCTAAAGCCTGCAGCCAAGCCTTTAGGCCCGGGAGCGGGTGCTGTGTTCGAAGTAGGGTTGGCGTAGTGAAATCAAGGCGTGGTACAATGTTCTCGGCTCCGATCAGTCAGGTTACCAGCCTCATTTACTTCTAGTATTCATATCAAGCGCACCCGCGGGGAGGTCCAGCAGGAATGGTCGAAACACGTGTCGTCTTTGTCGAACTGGGAAAGATCACACTTGATACGATGGTGCTTCCGGATCTGGGGCC
>JAGHDT010000525.1 GCA_021159805.1 Anaerolineae bacterium | reverse complement strand
GGGTATACGGCTGTAGCAAGTCCGCAACCTGGCCACCGAACTCCTGCCGCCACTGCCCCTCACGGGCAGTGGCGGCAGGAGTTCGGTGGCCAGGTTGCGGACTTGCTACAGCCGTATACCCTGGCCGCTCAGCACGGTAGTGCTCTCAATTCCGAAGCACACCGATGTGACTAGCCAGCTTACCGTGGGAGTCTTGAGAATGGGCGTCGGTTGCCGGACTCTGATCCATAACCGAGAGTGTGAGGATAGAGTGTGTCAGCGGATCTTCTTCAGAACCGGAAGTCCATTCTTGGTCTCCGACACCACATATCCCACCGGTATCTCGTCAAGTGCATCGTCACGCACCGTCTTCGCGAAGAAGTAGAGATAGTCCGTTGGGGTGGGATCCGGCTTTTCGCGCTGCAGTCTGGCGTGGAGATAGTATGTCTTGCCTTTCCCGTTCGTGTAAGCGTATGCCATAGTTGCCTCCAGTGATATCGGAGAGCCCAGATGCTGCTCTCAGGTTGGTGATAGCCCATACATTGGCATTATAGGTCATAAGTCAACAGGGTGCAACTCAGAACCGGCGCCTGCCGTTGGCAGCGTGGGCTCCCTTTGTATTGGTTCAGCGTGGACCGGAATCTTACCTCGGGCAAATAGGGCACTACGTCGCATATGCCATGCCTAGGTCGGAGCCATTGAACTTAGGGATAGTCAGAAAACTGAGATACCAATTGATCTGGTTCTGGAACCGGATCAGGGAGGTGAACGCGCGTAACCAATTGCCACAGTACCAAAGCCGGCGCCGCGCGGTGAACTCTCCTGGTGTGAACACACGGTTCCTTTGGAAGAGCACTGGAAGTTGTTCGGAGAAATCATCATAGGCGATATCGTTTGATTTGTTGATCTAGTATATCAGCGCGTGAATCCGATCCCAACACGATTGCCGGAAGAGAAAGCACTGAGTTCAATCCTGGAAAATCCTATGGAGACGAAGACAATGACAACACCCCGTATTTCTGTGAAAAACCTGCGGACAGAGTATCTGGAAAACCCATTGGGTATTGATGTACCAAGACCACGCCTGAGTTGGCAGGATGCCGGTGAAGGACGAAATATCATGCAGGAGGCATACCAGGTACAGGTAGCACAGGATGCTGCCCAACTTGGATCTGGAAGAGATCTGCTGTGGGATTCGGGCAAGGTAACATCCGACAATTCAACTTACATTCAGTATGGGGGACGGGCTGGCCAATCGGGACAGCGCTGTTTTTGGCATGTCCGGGTTTGGGATCAGGATGACCAACCCTCCAACTGGAGCGAACCAGCCTGGTGGGAAATGGGGCTGCTGGAGGAGAAGGAATGGCGTGCAGATTGGATTGAGGTCGATTGGGAAGAAGATCCCAAGGCATTCAAGCCCTGTCCGTTCTTCCGGCGCAGTTTCGCCCTTGACCAACCGGTTCAATCTGCCCGGCTGTATGTAACCTCGCATGGTCTATATGAGGCCTGGCTGAACGGTAAGCGGGTAGGCGACCAGGTTTTTACGCCGGGCTACACTCCTTATGACAAGCAGCTTCAGTACCAGGTTTATGATGTCACTGCCTTGCTGAAAGAAGGCGAAAATGCGCTGGGCGCGATTCTGGGGGATGGTTGGTACCGTGGCAAAGTCTACGTTGCCAATAACCGCAACGTCTATGGTGCTCGATTGGGACTATTGGCGCTGCTCAGAGTCGAGACCATCGATGCACAGGTGATAGTTGCCACCGACTCCCAGTGGAAGGTGACAACCGGGCCGATCGTGAAATCTGATATGAGGGATGGGGAGATCTATGATGCGCGTCTGGAGATGCCCGACTGGTGCAACGCTGGCTTTGATGACAGCGCGTGGCAGGGGGTACGCGTCGTTCTGCATCCCAAGAACCACCTGGTTGCTTCGATGGGCGTGCCGGTGCGGCGCAAAGAAACTTTCCACCCAACAATCTTGAAGACGCCAAATGGGGAGACCGTGCTGGATTTTGGTCAGAACCTGGCTGGCGTGGTACACATGAAAGTGCGGGGGCCAAAAGGGACAACTATCCATCTGCAGCATGGGGAGACGCTGGATAAGGGTGGTAACTTCACCATCGCGAACCTTTTGATTACCAAGCCCAAAGATGGCAAGATGCGACCTTTCCAGGATGTTTATTACACCCTCAAAGGAGAAGGGGAAGAGGAATATGAGCCGCGCTTTGCGGTCCACGGATTCCGCTATGTGAAACTGGAGGGTTTTCCAGGCGAACCCAAACCAGAAGACTTCTACTCGGTTGCCATCTACAGCGATATGCCCCCAACCGGCACTTTTGAATGCTCCGACCAGATGATCAATCAACTTCATCATAATGTCGAGTGGAGCATGAAGTCAAACTTCCTGGATTTGCCCACTGACTGTCCCCAGCGGGAACGAGCAGGGTGGACGGGTGACGCACAAATCTTTGCCACATCAGCATCCTTCCTGATGGATACGCGTGCATTCTTGCGTAAATGGTTGAAGGAACTCAGTCTGGAGCAATTCCCGGATGGGAAGGTGGGCAATTTCGTGCCAAACCCATACCGCCTTGCCACAGGTATCGCGTCTTCTTTTTTCAGAATGCTTGATGGCTCCGCCGGCTGGGGCGATGTGGCCGTGATGATGCCCTGGGACCTGTATTGGGCTTTCGGCGATTCGCATCTGCTTGAACATCAATATGAGAGTATGAAAGCCTGGGTGGATTTTGTGCAAGAACGTGCGCGGAAGGTGAACTGGGCGAAGAAATTCAGCCCGCGTTTCTGGTCTGATAAGACCTACCGTGCCCGACAACGATACAACGTAGACACCGGCTATCATTGGGGTGAATGGCTGGAGCCAGGCGCAAGCCTGGGAGGTGAAACAATACATAACGTACTCAAGGGTAACCCGTTGGTGGCCACAGCTTACCTCGTTCACTCCGCCCGGACCCTGGCCAAAACGGCTGCCCTACTCGGCAAGGAAGATGATGCCGCAAAGTACAACGCGTTGGTGGAGCGCGTCAAAGCGGCCTACATCGCCGAGTTTATCGGGAAGGATGGGCGTATTCAACCGGATAGACAGGCTTCCTATGTGCGCGTGCTGGTCTTTGATCTACTGACTGATGAACTGAAACCCGCGATTGTGGGACATCTTGTCCGGCTCATCCGCTCAAACGGCAACCATATCGGCACAGGGTTTCTCTCAACAGTCTTTCTCTGCCAGGTTTTGGCGGAGAATGGCCATCTGGATGTAGCCTATGACCTGCTCACCCAGAAAACCATCCCCTCCTGGTTGTATGCGGTCACCAAAGGTGCAACGACCATCTGGGAAACCTGGGAAGGTATCAGCGAAGATGGTTCACCCAAGGCGTCGCTCAACCATTACAGCCCTGGAGCAGTCATCAATTTCCTGCACCGCACAGTTGCCGGGATC
Organism: Anaerolineae bacterium; assembly: GCA_021159805.1. Lineage (GTDB taxonomy): Bacteria > Chloroflexota > Anaerolineae > B4-G1 > SLSP01 > PWVB01. The sequence continues at coordinate 4,803 of JAGHDT010000525.1, read as the reverse complement.
GAAGCCGCTGAACCCGGTTACCGACGCATCACCATCCACCCGCAACCAGGCGGTGGACTGACCGGCGCAAAGGCAGCTTATGAATCTGTGCAAGGCCTGATCGTCTCGGAATGGGAGAAGAAGAACGGCAGAATGCACATGGACGTCACCATCCCGGCCAACACCAGGGCGGTTGCTATCCTGCCGGGAGCCAACGCCAGCCAGGTGATGGAGAGCAGTCTGCCTGTTTCCGAGGCAGAGGGCATCAAGAACCTGGTGCAGAGCGGAACGGATGTGCAGATGGAGCTTGGTTCGGGTGTTTACCGCTTTGAGTATCCTGTCCGATAGAAACTCCCGGGTTGGTAAGGTGGCCCCCATGTTATGGACCACGGAAGGGGCAAGACACGTGAGAGTTTCATCCCAACAGGCCAACGTTACCTGTCTTGATGCACCTTACCGGGCACAGCGTGGTTCCGGCTCTGATGCGCCCGTTTGCCATTGTAGAGTGCGACTTGTGCTGGAGTCCAGCCCTCAGATCGGGCACGGTGGCGTAGCCGCGTGAGCAGATCTCCTCGTGTTTGAGGGATCAGAAGCGCTCGATGAAGTTGTTAATGAGAGCGTGGCGTCGTCCATCTGTGCTGACGCGGATGCCGGCACCGACATAACGTGCAACGCTAAATGGGAGCCGGCTGAGATCCGCGAGTACTGCATCCTGCCGGTCAACGCCCAATCGCTCATCCGCTCCGCCAGCGCCCGTGGGTGCCATCGCGTGCTCAAGGCTAGTCGCACTATCGCGGGCCTGGAGGACGGTGATGTGATCCAGAGGCACCATCTGGCGGAGGCGCTGCAGTACCGGACGCGGGTCTTGGACCTGTAGCGGAAAATGTAGCCACCCGGATGAGTCCGACTCATCCGGGTGGCTTTGCGTGCAGCTGGAGTTCTCTACGCGCTGTCATCCTCCGCGCAGAACGCAATGCCCAACGTGCCTGGGCCGCCGTGGGTACCGACGACCGGCGACAGGGCGACGGTATAGAGGTGCTCAGGGTTCAGCCGCTCGCGGACCATGTCCCTGAATTTGTCCAAATCCGCGTGCGCGTCTGCTTGGATGATGGACGCTTCCGTGGGACGCCGCCCATTGAGGCGCTCTTCCGCGATCTCTATCAAGCGCCTCAGCGACTTTCCGCGACTTCTGACCTTCTCCAAGGACTCGACCCGTCCGTCGACGATGGCCAAGACCGGCTTCAGGTTCAGGGCTGAACCCAGAAGTCGCGCTGCCCCGCCGATGCGGCCACCGCGGTGCAGGAACTCCAAGGTATCGACGGCAAAGATCACGTGGGTGGCCTCTTGGCAGCGTTTGACGGCATCGATGGCTTCCTCGACTGACTTGCCCCCATCGGCTGCGCGCTGCGCCGCCAGCACTGCCAGCCCCAGTCCCATCGAAACCGAGCGCGAGTCAATGATCTCGATCTGCAGGTCGGGCCGCGTCTCGTAGAGATGCCCTCTTGCCTGCATCGCTGATGCGATCGTGCCGCTCAGTTCGCTGGAGATGAACACACCGAGGATTGTGTCAGTTCCCTTGTCCTTGGCCACTTTTTGGAAGAAGTCGATGAAGGCTCCCGCCGACGGTTGCGATGTTGTGGGGAAGTCCTTGCGCGTCCGCAGCCATTGGTAGAACGTATCTGCATCGAGGGTCACGCCATCGAAATACGAGTCGTCGCCCCAGTGAACGGTGAGGGGGATGACGCGAATGTCAAGCTTCTCAACAAGCTCGGGCGGCAGGTTCGATGTGCTATCGGTGACAACGGCAAACTGGCTCATGTTTGGTCCTTTCGCTGGGCGGGGCAATGATATATTTCGAGAGAGCACGCACGCGGAGCACCGGCTCGAGCCAACGCTCCAATTATCCCAAGACTACAACACGCGACGGGGGCGATAGTTACGGGACTTCTTGATGGCTGGACCTTGAGTCAATTTGATACTCCTCCGGTGCTTCACACATAACGATGTTGTTGATATCGATCGGTGGATAGGGTTCAGGTGGCCAGAACTTCTCAATTGTAGTAGGGATGAAGACGATCCTACGCCAGCGCCGGCTGATGATGGGCTGTGCCAGGGTGTTCAGGTTGTCGAGGAGAATCTGATAGTAGCGCTTGTCGGATTTGGCGTTCGGTGCCTCGTGTGGGAACAACTCGGCTCGGCCAACCTCGCGTATCTCGCGCACGGATCCGTAGTAGCGCACGGCATAGGCCTCGTCCCCGAATATCCTTGTCTGGTAGAAGGCGAGGAGCTTGGGGGGCCATCGTTTCGGAGCCGTGCGGACGGGTATCCGATACCAACGCTGGTGCTGCAGAATAGCCAAGTCGTTCGGATTGTTCAGGATGGCGATCAACGCTTCGCCGCGATCCTGAGACTGCCTGGGTTGTTCAGACACATCACACCTCCGAGGCTCATTCCCTGCTCGTGCACTATACAGTGTGATTGAATCCTGCGCAACCTGAATGCTAACAGCAGTTCTGGCCCACGGACATCCGCTTTGCTCGCCATGGTCAGGGACAAGACTGCACAGCCGGCACGTTAGCTGTGTGCTTCAGACTGGGCAAGGGGCTCGGTGATCGTCTCGCGGCGGGCCGTCATTGGAGTGTCGCCACCTTCTGAGCCACACCCGGTGGCGGGCTCTGAGCGGTCCAGAGAAAGGCGTGCCGACGCCAGAGTAGTGTGGATCGTGCCTAGGGGCTCCTTCGAAAATAGACCCGGCAGAGCCCTCACCCCGCGCTCTGGGAATCGCGCCACACTCTGCCGGCCCAAAGCGGCGGCCTGTGTAGACTCGATGCGAGATCAGGCAAGGGCTTTGGGCCGTTCCGCATGCGGGATCTTGAGACTGCCGCAGGGTGGCCTCTCAGGCTTTGGTCAATTCCGCGCGCCATCTTCTTGTTGCCCAGTGTGCGCAAACGAACATACATGACACCCAGGACACACTCCCGATTTCCGAACTTTCCCCTTTATGCTAGACTGGATTACCAGCATGAAGAGAGGGGGCCTATGATCACACGTGTCAATGAAGAAGCCCATCACGCGGTCTACGTTCGTCTTCGTGACCACCTGGACGGTCTGCCGGGGGGGTACCCGGCAACAGAGAGCGGCATTGAACTTCGCATCCTCCGCCGACTCTTCACACCCGCGGAGGCCGGGCTGGCACCGCACCTCACCCTCTTGCCTGAGGAGTCCCGAGTCATCGCCCACCGTGCCGGCTTACCGGTTGAGGAGACCGCGCGGAAGCTGGAGACCATGGCGGAAAAGGGTCTGATCTTCAGCATCCACCGCCAGGGTCATGCGCCGCAGTATCAAGCGTCGCAGTTCGCCATCGGGATCTGGGAGTGGCAGCTCAACAAGATGGATGAAGGCTTCATCCGCGACATGGAGGAGTACTGGCCGACCTTCTTTGATCTCGATGCATGGGCAAAAGTTCCCCAGGTGCGTACAATCCCCGTCAATGAAAGCCTCGACTACGCGCCCGAGGTGATGTCCTACGAGCAGGCCGAGACCCTGATCGGCCAACACGACAGAATCGCGGTCGCGCCGTGCGTATGCCGGCAGGAGCAGACTCTGATCGGCCAGGGATGTGACAAACCACAGGAAACCTGTCTCTCCTTTGATGGCGGCGCCGACTATTACGTGCGCTACCGTATGGGGCGCTACATCAGTCGAGAGGAAGCAATGGACATCATCCACCTCGCCAACGAGGCCGGATTGGTTCTGCAGCCCAGCAACTCCAAGAAGGCATCTTTCATCTGTGCCTGCTGCGGTTGCTGCTGCGGCGTGCTGCGCAACATCAAGCGCCACCCGCAGCCGGCTACCATTGTCTCCACCTCCTTCATCGCCGCGTTCGACGAAGCAACGTGCGTGGGATGTGGCATCTGTATCGATCGCTGCCAGATGGAGGCGCTGGAGATGGTGGACGGCAAAGCTAGCCTCAATCTGGATCGCTGCATTGGCTGCGGTCTCTGCGTGAGCACGTGCCCAACCCACGCGTTAACGCTGGAACGCAAGCCGAACCAGGAACACCCGCGCCTGGCCCCCGATATGGCCCGGACCATGATCCGACTCGGACAGTCACGGGGATACTTGAAGCCGGTCGAGCTGGTCAAGATGGTGGTCAGATCCCAGGCTGACCGACTGCTATCCAAGTAGAAGTCACGTGCGCTGAGGCACGTCACACAGAACGAAACTGCAGCACGAAGAACAGAGCGGGCAAGATGCCGGGCATCAGAATGCCTTCGGTCTGTAGAGCAGATCGAGAGGACGACCTTCTAAGTAGACGCTATGTCCGCCAGCGGACACCACGCAAGCATGAAAATGTAGGACCCGTTCTGCTCGGGCCGGTGTCTCACCGAGCCCGTCCTTGTGTTGAGCGTTCAGCAGAGAGGCGCGGGCCCCAACTATGTTGAGGTTGGCACCGGCCCCAGCGGATAGTGGACTATTCTCGAAGTAGACGCCATGTCCTCAATCGGACACCACGCAAGCATGAAGATACGACGCGAAGAACGGCCCAAAGCCGCGATCGAGTTCCGGTGAAGGGCTTTGGGCCGGCAGAGGATGGTTTTCGGGGCCGTGCCTCCGGTTCCCTCTCCCATTCCGTCCGCGGAGTATGGGAGAGGGTTAGGGTGAGGGTGAGGGCTCTGCAGCGTCCATTCTCGTAGTAGACGTCATGGTCACCAGCGCACACCACGCAAGCATGAAAATGTGACGCGAAGAAGGCCCTAAACCCTCCAGCAAACCCTTTTGGCCCCGGGAGCGGAACCTATTTTCCAGGGGGAGGCCACTTGC
>JAGHDT010000631.1 GCA_021159805.1 Anaerolineae bacterium | reverse complement strand
GGCTTGCAGTGTATTGTACTTTGTAAGTGAAGTTACCCAGATGATGAGGTGAATATGGCATTCAAATACCTGGTCGCTCCAAGATTCGTGCCTCCTCTTGATAAGAGCTATCGTCCGGCAGTGTTGGCGAATCACAAGTACCTTGAAGCCGTGAGAAACTCGGCTGAAGCGGTTCCATTGGTGTTAGCCCTGGAACGCAGAGATGGCACCCGGTCCCGCTTCGAGACGGTCGTCTTTGCTGACGGACACCCGGACGCTGAACAGAATCTGTACTATGTCGAGCGCATCCTGAAGTTCCTGCTCTGGCAGCGAGGCGGATGGAAGATATTCGTCGGTGGTCCCCAAGCCATTGGTGAGTACATCCACCAAGTCTATGCGATTGGTGGGGCCCGAGACTTCGACTGTCGCCTCATGAGCAAAGTCTACGGCAATCCGTTCACGGTTGTTGCCTGCGATGCTGAGCAGGTTCCGGTCGCTTCGGAGACTCAGAAGTCATTGGGGCGTCACCTTGACGGCAACCGGATAGGCTTCGATCTGGGCGCCTCCGATCTCAAGGTGTCCGCTGTAGTTGATGGCGAAGCCATCTTCAGTACAGAGATTGTGTGGCAGCCCAGAGAGCAGACTGATCCCTCATATCACCGAGAACGCATACAGGCAGCGCTTGATCTGGCCAAATCAAAGCTGCCGAGCTTGGATGCCATTGGGGGAAGTTCAGCTGGTGTGTATGTCAACAACCGTCCGATGGTCGCATCTCTGTTCAGGGGCATTCCCGAGAGCGAGTTTGGCAGGGTGCGCAGCATGTTTGTGGAGATCGGGGAGGCGATGGGCGTGCCCCTAGAGATCATCAACGATGGGGAAGTCACAGCTCTTGCCGGCTCAATGTCGCTTGAGGCCAACAGCGTGCTTGGGATTGCGATGGGGTCGAGTGAAGCCGCGGGCTATGTAACCGATGAAGGTAATCTGACGGACTGGCTGAACGAGCTGGCCTTTGCGCCTTTGGACTACAGCCCTGAAGCCCCCGTGGATGAATGGTCCGAAGAAAAGGGCGTAGGAGCCAACTACTTCTCTCAGCAGTGTGTGTTCCGGCTGGCCCCGAGTGCCGGCATAGAGCTGCCGCTTGACGTCTCAGATGCCGAAAAGCTGAAATCTGTTCAGGTCAAACTGGAGGCAGGACACAAGGGTGCGGAGCAGATCTGGCAGAGCATCGGCATCTACCTGGGTTACACGATAGCCCACTATGCCGATTTCTACGACATTGAGCACGTCCTCATCCTGGGGCGCTGCACCTCGGGCAAGGGGGGAGGGCTGATATTGGAGGGAGCCCGAGCCGTGCTCAGCGCGGAGTTCCCTGACTTGGCAGATCAGATCCACATCCAGCTGCCGGATGAGAAGAGCCGGCGCGTTGGCCAATCCATAGCCGCGGCAAGCCTGCCGGATCTGAAAGGGTAGCTGCTTCGGCGGCCCGAATCTCCAAAGCCAGGGCTTGAGCTGGGGTGTGCCTGAGGAAGTAGCGCAAGCTACCCCGTGCGTACCCACGGGGTAGCTTGGCAGCTCCTGAGGTAGGAGACTCGGCTTTGATGCGAAGGCTGTGGTCAACCGGCTGCGTCACGCTCCAGCGAAAGAATGCGCCCTCTGTTCACGCACTGATCAGTAGGTTGCTGGCTGATACGAGGCACTGGCTTGCACCAACTCAACTGGAGAAGATAACGCCAACCCCAGCGTAGGCGGGGCCCGTCACAAGTTGATCTTCCGACAGGTTCAGGAGACAAGTCACTTCGGTTGTCCGGAACACCCTCCAGGAAATCGAGCGCGCCATCCTGCGTTCCACAGACGACGCGTACGGCTTCTGCACCGGTGCGTGCAGTGCCGAAGAGATGTTTGCCGGGCACTTGGGCAGATCAGCGGACGTGACCTGGCCACGAGTGGCGCTGTGGCGTAGTGGTTCATGACACAGGAAGCCGCGCAAGGTGATTTGTAAGGAGGCGTCGGATGCATCTAGGGATACACAGTCTGACGCTGAAACTGAAAGAGAATGGTGCGTATGTGAGTCGAGCCCCCGTGGTTACGGTCGCGCTCTTGGTGGCCGTCTTCTACATTGCCTTCACGTTGGTTGCGCTTGCACTCCACGGGTGGGACCCTATGTGGTTTGTGTGGATTGGGGAAAGGTATGCAGAGCTGGATCCGGCCGGGCGTACCGGCTATGATGGGCAGTTTGCTTACTATGTCGCCAGGTACGGCGCAGATGGTGTGGCGCACCTAGACAACCCCGCCTATCGCCTGCAGAGGATCCTTTACCCTGCGGTAGCGCATGTGGCATCTTGCGGCGTCACGTTCCTTGTGCCTTGGGCGTTGATCATCATCAACCTGGTGGCCGTTGTAGTCAGCACTTACCTTCTCGCCAAGTGGTTAGATGATCAATCCCTTTCACCTTGGTATGCTTTGATGGTCTCTATGTATGTGGGAACGTTTCTGGCTTACTCTCGTGACTTGACTGAACCCCTTGCGCTTTGCCTTGCTGCATCGGGAGCTCGCTTGTGGCTCAACGGCAAGCCTGCAAGGAGTGTGATTCTGCTCGCTCTGGCTGCGCTTACAAAGGAGATCTCGCTGATATTCGCCTTTGGAATATTCAGTGCCGCTCTGACCCGTAGAGACTTCCGGGCGGCGTTGTGGACATTGGTGGCTGTCATGCCTTTGCTTGCATGGGAGGTCTATCTTTTTGTGACGTTGGGAGCCTTCCCTTTCGCGTCGGGACCATCATTGGAACGGGTACCGCTGATGGGCGTGATTCCTCATTTGACCTTGGATGCAGGTCGACTGTCAGCTTTTCTGTTTGCGGGTCTACCTGCCTTCGTCTTGCTGGGGGTGGCCTCCGGTTTTCTGTGGAGACAACGTGGCCATTCGCCTGTTGCATGGTGGGTGTTCTTGAATAGCCTTTTCGTGGTCCTAATGCCCTTGGATGTCTATAATCATATCATGCACGCCGGGCGCAATGCGAGTGGCCTGGTGGTGTCTTTGGTTTTTCTGCTTCCGCTAATCGACAACCGCTATCGTGTTTTCTTGATCGGTTATCTTGTTGTGCCCACCGCGGTGTGGCTGGTTCCTGTCCTCAGATGGGCCCCCTGGCTCTCCGCCTGGTAGCCGACAAGTTGTCACTCCTCTGCCGTATCTGTCATACAAAGTCTAATCTGGCCGATGATTGTGCATTCCCTACTGGGTTCTATACTCTGGGAAATCACGTACGGCAGCAGCGCCTCTGTACGGTGATCAAACAGTGGGCACAGTCTTCCTGCGGGGCGCTGCTGCCGGGTAACGTGGATGGGCTCTTGGTAGTGGTCCGCCCCAGTTCTGCCCCGGGGCTGGGGCACTGCTGCGGCAAGTGTATGCAAAGCGATCTCGATCGGGGAAGTTGCTGGCGTCGCCGCAGTTCTGTGTGCGCAAGATCATCAGCTGTCGCACGACAGTAGTGTGTGGTTGGTCCAGGATCAGCTGAATGATACGGGCGTAGGTTTGCGGTGGAGGCACACGTATGGTAGCAGATCACCGGCAGAAGCTGATCGTCGTTGGGGCACATCCTGACGATCCGGAGACGGCCTGCGGCGGCACGATGGCGCTTGCCGCACAGGCCGGGTGTCAGGTGGTGTCTGCTTATCTGACCCGTGGCGAAGCGGGCATTTCCGGTGTGACCCACGAGGAAGCTGCGGCGATCCGGACGCGCGAGGCGCTGGCGGCCTGCCAGATCCTGCCGGCGCGGGCTGAGTTTCTTGACCAGATCGATGGGGCGTGTGAGATCACGCCGATAGGATATGCTGCCGTACTGACTTTCATGGAACGCGAGCAGCCGGATCTCGTGCTCACCCATTGGCCGGTTGACACGCATCGGGACCACCGCATCTGCTCGCACCTGGTCTATGATGCGTGGCTCTGCATGGGGCGAGTCTTTGCTCTCTACTATTTCGAGGTGATGAGCGGCATACAGACGCAGAACTTCGCACCTACGGACTATGTGGATATCGGCTCTGTGTTGGCACGAAAGCACGAGGCCTGCTCCGTCCACGCGAGCCAGCACATCGCCGCGACATATGCCGAAGACCACGGCAAGATGGAGGTCTTCCGTGGCCTGGAGTGCGGGTGTGCTTATGCGGAGGCGTACGTGCGCCAGATGCAGAGTCGCCACCACCCGTTGTTCACTGAAAGCATCGCTCACTTGGAGCGTTGACGCAAATACACTGCTGGAGGGTTGAATGATGAAACTGGCATTGATGGCTGGCGCGATTGGCGAGATAGTCGAGGCAGAGGAGCTGCGGCAGCTGGGCTTTGAGGCGGTTCAGGCCTTTTTTGGCATGGGACCGCAGGGCGACCCGGAGGACCCCACGCCTGATGAGCTCGATGCACTGCTGCGCTCCGG
>JAGHDT010000451.1 GCA_021159805.1 Anaerolineae bacterium | reverse complement strand
CGCGGGGCGGATCACTCAAAACCGATCCAAGGGCAGACACGATGACATGTGCAGTGATCACTGTTCCGAGTGCAGTACATCAGCGCTTCCGGACGGATTCTGGTGCATATCGTAACGATCTGGAGTCTGTTCAGTGCCCTCTCGGTGGGCCGGGGCTGCCTCAGGTCTTGTGGCGACCGTGACAGTTTTTGAATTTCCTGCCGCTGCCGCAGGGGCAAGGGTCGTTGCGCCTCGCCGTGGCGAAGGCCCGTTCCAGTGCCAGGTCTTTCTCATTGATGGCGCGCATCACGTTGGCTGGAGCACGGTGGTGGCGCAGCTCATTCACCATCATCCGCATCGGCCGGTCGATGTGCGAAAAGAATGCTTTGTAGCCGCTGCAGAGGTAATTGAGGTTGGGTTTGCCCTCGCTCGTCACCAGGATGCGGTTCTTGGGGCAGCCGCCGTTGCAGATGAAGCGGAACTCACAGTCGATGCATTGCTGCGGGAGCGTCTCCATCTTGGCCCGACCGAAGGCCTGCTGCTGCTCTGAGGTAACCAGATCGAGCATAGGCGTATCCATGATATTCCCGAGCAGGTAGTTCGGCTCCACATAGTGGTCGCAGGCATAGAGGTCGCCATTGTGCTCCATCGCTAGACCTAACCCGCAGGTTGGCTCGAAGACGCACAGGCCGGGACGCTGGCCACTCCACGCAGCGAGCGCGACGTCAAAGATCTGGACGAAGAGATGCCCCACATCGTGGCGCACCCATTCGTCGAAGACGCCAATGAGGAACTTCCCATACTGTTCGGCTGTCACGGACTGGTCCCTGACCGCGAGCCCTTCCTGGTAGCCAGTCTCGTTATCCCGCCGGACGATGGGGATGAACTGGATAAACTCGACCTTGGCCTCATCGCGGAAGAAGCGATAGGTCTCGACCGGGTGATCGGCGTTGGCGGCGTGAACCGTGCACAGGATGTTGTGCTCAACTTCATATTCATCCATCAGTCGCTTACCGCGCATCACGCGTTCCCAGGTTGGCTTGCCAGCCTTATCTACACGGTAGGCGTCATGCATCGCCTGCGGACCGTCCAGGCTGAGCCCGACGAGGAAGTTGTGAGCGTGGAAGAACTTCGCCCACGCCTCATCGATCAATGTACCGTTGGTCTGCAGCGTGTTGATGATCCGCACGCCGGGTTTTCGGTACTTCTCCTGATAATCGATGGCCCGCTCGAAGAACTCGATGCCCATCAGCAGCGGCTCGCCGCCCTGCCACCCAAAGGTTACCTCGGGCACCTGTTGTGACTCAATGTACTGCTTGGTGAAGCTCTCCAGGACTTCATCGGACATTCTGAAGTCACTGCCGGGGTACATCTTCTCCTTGGGGAGGTAGTAACAGTAGGCGCAGTTCAGGTTGCAGATCGGCCCCCGGGGCTTGGTCATGATGTGGAAGGCTCGGGGCACGGGGGGGTGTTCAGCCATTTCAGCTCCTTACGTCAAGTGATGGTCAATGCGGTTCCGACGGCACGCAGTCCGCACCGGCTGCAGTCAGCGACTGTGCTGTGGTTCTCACTACGCGGGTCTAAGCCTCAGATCCCTCTGGCGTCAACAAGTGTTCTGCCTCAATCGTTCGACGCGTATGGGTTTCCCCACGCATAATCAATGAGTTCGACGTCGCGCGTGCACCGTGATAGCGAACGCCCGCGAGCAGCGAGCCGTCGGTGATGCCGGTGGCCGCGAAAAAGGTGTGATTGCCGCGCACGAGTTCGTCCACGGTGTAGATCCGGTGCAGGTCAGTTCCGGTGGTCAGGATAGCTTCCCGTTCCGCCGTGGTCTGCGGGGCCAGGCGGCCCAGCATGCCGCCGTTGGCGGCCTTGACGGCGCAGGCGGCGATGACGCCCTCGGGGTAGTTGCCGGTGCCCATCATCAGATCGATGCCGCCCTGCCGGAAGAGCGCCTTCAACGCCCCGACCAGGTCGCCCTCGGAGCGTAGCATCACCCGGGCCCCGGCGTTCCGTATCTCGCGAATAAGGTCCCGATGACGTCGCCGAAGGAGGACGAAGACGACAAGATCGCTGACTGTCTTACCCTGCGCGCGAGCGATCAAGGCCAGCGTCCAAGCCGCCGGCGCATCCAGACACTCCGGCACGAGTACCGGGGCAACAAGCGGACCGACGACCAACTTCTCCATATAGACGGCAGGGGGCACCGACCAGAAGGCATCGCGCGGTGCCGCCGCGGCCACGGCGATGGCATCCGGGTGACCCTGTCCCAAGAGGGACCGTCCCTCGATAGGATCGACGACGATATCCATCGCTGGGCCCTCGCCCGTGCCGACTGTCTGTCCGGGATGGAGCGGATCAGCGGCGCCGAGTTTGTCGATCTCGCTGAAGAGCACGCGCCCGTCGAAGGCGATGCGATTAAGGGCCGCCTCCATTGCCAGCGTGGCAGCTTGGTCACTGACCTTGGTCTGGCCCATGCCCATCCACCGACCGGCGGCCAGTGCGGCTGCCTCCGTGGCGCGTACCAGATCCAAACCGAGATTTTGACTTGTCTGTCGATCCATGGTCTCTCCTGGGTGTGTGACCGGATGGTCGCCGGTCACCGATGGACTCGCCCGGCTAACGCTTGAGCTCCACCGCCGTGAGCAGCCGTTGGCTGACCCATCCGGTCATACCGCCATCGAGCACCTTGACATTCGCAGTGCCGCGCGCGATGAGCATCGCTGCCGCGTGCGTGCTTCGGCGTCCACCCTCACACACGAGCACGACTGGCACGTCCCGCGACACCTGGTCCAGGTCCTTGATCAGGTCCAGATAAGGCAGATGCTCGGCCTCGGGAATGTGGGCCTGTCGGTATTCTCGCGGCTCGCGCACATCGATCACGTGGGGCGGATCCTCTCCGTGGAGCGCTTCCCAGAGACGGCGCGGTGCCAAAGTCGGCACTTCATCCAGCGGGAGGTCCGTATCGGGTGGAGGGCACGCCAGGTCCAGTCGCTTTGGCAGGTTCTGACAATAGCGGAAGACTCGCTTTGGACACTCGTAGATGCAGATTGCCGGATTGAGGATGCGGTGGAACAGGTAGGGGATCGCATCATCGGGGTCGAGGAAGTGATCCTCACCGACGTAATCGTAGGAGCCTGTGCTCTGCATCAGTTCCCGCACCTGCCGCTGGACGTGGACGAAGTAGACGTCCCCCCCACGATCCCGGTAACTGCGCACGATGCTCTCCAGCGCGTGGATGCCGCTGATGTCACAGTTCTCCACAGAGTACATGCGGAGCAGCAGATAGCGTTGTGAGGGATTGGCTTTCTGATTCTCCTGGATCATCTCCTCGATATGGCTGACAGCGCCGAAGTAGAGATCGCCCAGGATCTCGACCACCCCCAATTGTGTGCACGATGGCCTGTCGGGGCGCGGTGTGAAGTAGCGGAAGTCATCGCTGGGTAGAACGACGCGCACGCGAGGTCTGCTGGTATGGAGTAGGTAGGTGACGATGGACAGGCCGACGCCCAACATGACCGCGTATTCCAATGAGAGCACCAATGTGGCGATCCCCGTGACCAGCATAATCGTGCGATCGCCGTGGTTGCTGCGCCAGATCCGTCTGATCTCCTGCTGGTCAATCAGGCTGTACGCTGTCAAGATCAGCACGCCGGCCAGGGCAGGCAGCGGCACGTAGGCCGCCCAAGGAGCGAACAGAATCAGGGCCAGCAGCACGAAGATGCTGGCAAAGACGCTGGCGATGCCCGTCCTGGCGCCCGCCCTGTGTTTTATCGCGGAGACGGTGAAGGAAGCCGCCACGGTGTAGCCTGAGAAGAGCCCGCTGACGATATTCGCCAGTCCCTGGCCGAAGAACTCCTGGTTGCTGTCGAGGCGTTGGCCGGTCTGGGCTGAGATGCTTCGGGCAATGGACATGGTCTGCACCAGCGCGATGACGCTCAGCGCCAGCGATGTCGTGACCAGACCCCGAATGAAATCCGGATCAAGCGCCGGCAACGTGCTCAGCGGTGGAAGGCCGCGCGGGAGCTCCCCAATGACTCTCATACCCTTGGCGTCTAATCCGAAGATGGCAACGACGATCGCGGTGCCGATCATCGTGAGCAGGGGGCCGGGCAGTTTCCTGCTGATCTTGGGGATGATGATGAGGGACGCGATGCTGCCGGCCCCGATCGCCAGACTCGCGAGGTGTGTCCCGGGCAGGTTGGCGGCGATCGAAGGGATAGTCTGCCAGATGCTCGGCATAGAGGACATGGGTAAGCGGAGCAGGTTTCGGATCTGGTTGATGCCGATAAGCACACCGGCACCGGCCGTGAAGCCGACGATGACGGCGTCGGAGATGAAGTTGACCATAACACCCAAGCGGGCCATGCCCAAAGCGATCTGAATCACGCCGACGATGATCGCCATCAATGCGGCTGCCGCCAAGTACTCCGGTGTGCCCGGAGAAGCTACTGCCAACAGGGCCGACAGCACCAGCAGTGATGTGGTGTTCGTCGGGCCGGTCTGAATGTGGTATGAGGAACCCCAAAGGGCCGCCACGGTAGAGCCGACGATGGCGGCGTAGAGTCCGATCTCCGGCGGAAGCTCCGCGACAAAGGCGTAGGCCATCGCCTGGGGGAGCGTCACGACGGCGACGGTCAGGCCGGCGATGATGTCGGGCTGGAGTGAACCCAGGTTGTAGGTGCGAAAGAGCTCCAGCGGACGGAGAAGGAATCCGAGGAGTGCCCGGAGGCCCTCGCCCAGAGATCTGAGGGTGTTGTTGTCGGCAGCGCGTGTGGACGTCTCTGGCCTCTGGGTAGTGGGGAGGGTGCGTGCGGGCTCTTCGAGCATCTGGTCTGACGTCGTCATAGATTTGGCTGCTTCGGCGGTTGTCTACCAAGGAGCGCGTCTTGATCGCTCAGGGTTGTGGTCTCGTGGTGTTCTCGGACAGTATGAGTGTGCGCAGTCGATAGCGCAAGCCATTATAGCGCAAAAGGCGGATGAAGGTAGTTCAACGAATGGACGTGTCGGGGCGTACGCGTCTGAACCGGCAGGCACAGCTGATCTCATGGCCTCGAGTGAAGGCGGCGACCTGTCTCCACAGCACCAGCCCGGCGTGCCGCATCCGGGCTGGTGCTGTGGAGACAGGTCCGGGTGTCAGACCGACACCCGGGTGGTTGTGCGGATATGTGCCTATTGGTATGCCTCACCGGGCAGGAGATGCCGCTGCCCACTGGGATGGGTCGGCGCGAGCTCGATGGTCGGACGATCCTCACCCGCCTCCGCCATCCGGCGCAGCAGTCTCTCGCGCATCACGGTCTTGACCTCGTCGTAGGCGTCGTATTCGATCAGGTTGAAGAGCTCGTAAGGATCTGCCTCCAGATCGTAGAGGAACTCCTCGACGTAGTAGTCGCTCTTGGGATCGCTGCCGCCGTTCTTGTCCGGCGCGCTGACGCTGTACTTCCAGCGGTGGGTGCGCACGGCGCGTCCGACCTGGGCCTCGCTGATCTGCAGGAAGACCTCTTCCGGCCACGCCTCCGCTGTCCTGTCGACTAGGGGCAGGATCGAGCGACCGTGCATCGACTCGGGGATCTTGATCCCGGCAGCGTCCAGCAGAGTCGGGGGGAGGTCCACCAGGCTGATCATCTCGCTCAGCCGTCCGCCACCGTTGAAACCCGGCCCGGTCATGGCCGCCGGGACGCGGATGCAGCTCTCGTGGCATGAGCGCTTGTACTCGCTGTTGCGCGTCTTGAAATGATTGCCGTGGTCCGACGTGAAGAGCACGACGGTGTTCTCGTCCAGTCCCAGGCTCTTGAGGACATCGAGCATGCGTCCGAAGGCCTCGTCGAGGCGCTTGACGATGCCGTAGTAGCCTGCGATGTGCTGCTGGGTCGAGCCTCCCAGCGCAGCCAGATCGGGCGGGATCCAGCGGTTTTCGTAGGGCTTGCGGTAGCCATCGGGTGGCACGAAGTCATCGATGCGGTTCTGGTGGTG
>JAGHDT010000183.1 GCA_021159805.1 Anaerolineae bacterium | reverse complement strand
TCCAGAGCTGTCGCTGTGTCAGCAGACTGCAGCCGAGAGCATTGCTCCTTCTTGGAAGTAGACGTCATGTTCGCCGGCGGACACCGCTGTTCCGAAAATGACCCTCTGCACGCGCGGGTATTTTCATGCTTGCGCGGTGTCCGCCGGCGAACATGACGTCTACTTCCAAGAAGGGGCAATGCTCTCGGCTGCAGTCTGCTGACACAGCGACAGCTCTGGAGCGCTGTCATCCTGAGATCCCGGACAGATACACTGGCCCCGAGTCCTGACTTGTTCATCCACCTCTCTGTGTCACAATGGGTCGTGGGTCGCGGACGCCACAGAACAGGACCCTCACATGCAGAGATCAAGGAGACTTTCATGCCGGCTATGCTCAAGAACATTCTTGACGCCCTCAACATGCTCGGCTTCGACGCAATTCGATCCGCCGCTACTTACCGCTGGCGCAAGGCCCTGACAGAGACCCGTTGGACGCTCGGCGGAGAGCCCCGGCACGGGCTCCAACAGCTCTCCGCGCTCTTCGACGCAGTGCGCGCTCCGCGCCCCCGCTGGCCAAAGAGGTGGACGACGCTGGGCACCATACGGCACGTCCATCCGACCGAACGCGGTGTCAGGCTGGAGTCCGACCGGGGCACCCTTGAGATTACCCTGTTTGCCTCGGATCTCGTCCGGATCGATTATTGCCCGAAAGACGCGGCAGCTGCCACCACACGAGTGCCTTACGCGATCCTCAAACCGTTGGAGGCGTGGCCGGTGCCCGACTTCGTCACTACACAGAGATCCGACGCCTACCTGCTGCAGACGGCAGATATGGTGGTCGGCGTGCACCTCAACACGGCCCGACTCTTCCTCGCCATACCAGACGGCACGCTTCTGCGCACCGATGTCGACGCCAGCTGGGGCACCGGCGAGCGCGGCGCAATCCGACACCGCGTTGCGCTGGCCAAAGGTGAGAGACTACTGGGACTCGGGGAGCGCACCACACCGCACGACCGGCGTGGGCGCACGCACATCCTATGGAATACCGACCCCGCGGGCTACAGGGATGGCGATGATCCCATCAACCTGAACATCCCGGTGATGGTGAGCGCCATCCCGCAAGCTGGCGGCACGACCGCATCGCACCTGGTCTTCTACGAGAACCCGTATTATGCCGAGTTCGACCTGGGCAACAGTGCACCCGACATCGCGGAGTGTCGCTTTGCCGGCGGTGAGTTGCGCTATTACCTGGCGGTCGGCCCACTACCCTCATTGCTGGAGCGCTATACCGAGCTCACGGGACGGCACAGCCTCCAACCCCTTTGGATGCTGGGATACCAGCAGAGCCGGTGGTCGTACGACACAGAAGCCAGAGTGCGCAAGCTGGCGCAGGATTTCCGCGACCGGAAGGTCCCGTGCGACGTGATTCACCTGGATATCGACTATATGGACGGCTTCCGCTGCTTCACATGGGATCAGAAGAAGTTCCCCGATCCCGCGGCGATGGCAGCGGAGCTGAGAGACGACGGCTTCAAACTGATCAGCATCATCGACCCCGGCATCAAGCAGGATCCCGACTATGACGTCTATCGTCAAGGGATCAAGGGCGGCCACTTCTGCACCCAGCCCGACGGGCGGCCGTTCCACGCCCCCGTGTGGCCCGGGGACAGTGCATTCCCGGACTTCACCAGCGCCGAAACGAGAGCATGGTGGGGCAAGCTCTACCAACCGCTGTTGGAGGCGGGCATCGCCGGCTTCTGGAACGATATGAATGAGCCAGCTGCTTTTGCCCAACAGGGCGACCGCACGCTGCCCGCAAACCTCCGGCACGCGATGGAGGGGCGTGGCGGCACGCACGCCGAAGCTCACAACCTCTACGGCATGTTGATGGCCCGCGCCACTCGCGCGGGCGTGGAAGCACTCCAACCCGAGACGCGCCCGGTGGTGATCACGCGGGCCGGCTGGGCCGGGGTTCAACGCTACGCCACCTCGTGGACCGCCGATAACGAGAGCACCTGGGACGCTCTGCGGTTGACCCTCCCAATGATGCTCGGGCTGGGCCTTTCAGGCATTGGCTTCACGGGTCCGGACATCGGCGGCTTCATCGGCGAGCCGGACGGCGAGCTCTTCACGCGCTGGGTGCAGATGGCAGCCTTTATGCCCTTCTTCCGGGCCCACACGGCCAAGGGGTATCCGGATCAGGAACCCTGGTCCTATGGGGAACCCTATCTGAGCATCGTCCGGCGCTTCATCGAGCTGCGATACGAACTACTCCCCTATCTCTATACCGCCACCTGGCAGATGAGCACCAGAGGCTGCCCTGTGGTCCGCCCCCTGGCGTGGGCCGCCCCTGATGTGCCGGCTTTGTGGGACGTCGACGATGCCTTCCTCTGCGGCGACAAGCTGCTGGTCGCACCGATGCTGGAACCGGGAGCGACGGATCGGCGGGTGACGCTGCCCCCAGGCACGTGGTATGAATTCTGGTCCAACGAGTGCCACGAGGGTGGCAGCAGGATCGAACAGTTTGGGTCGCTCGAGATCATGCCGCTGTTGGTCCGCGGCGGGACCGTGCTGACC
>JAGHDT010000621.1 GCA_021159805.1 Anaerolineae bacterium | reverse complement strand
GGTCTCTTGTGACCACATAATGGAGAATCGCGACACCGCTACGAAGAGGCCCGTCAGCATCCCGGTACGCTCACCCCCCAACTGTCGCCCGAGGTGATAGGCGAATAGGACCGTGAAGAGACCGGCAACGACTGAAGGGAACCGGAGGATGGTCTCTCCCTCGCCGGCAATCAGCCGCCAGAGGTGTAGGATGAGATAGTGAAGTGGGGGATGGGAATCCGTCGCCGTCCACTGAATCCCTTCCAGGACGGGAAGTCGCGCCACCCATACACCAATGCCCTCGTCCCACCAGATATTGTGCTCAGCCAGCCCCCAGACACGCAGTCCGAAGGCAAGTAGCAGCATGGGAACAAGGAAAAGGAAGCGCTGTCGGCGTTTCATGTGTATGGGTAACTTCAGTCTGGGATTGGCCAATGGAACCGTAGTATCCCAGGAATGCGGGATTGGGCAAGGATGGGGGAGGGGGAAGGGTGGATGTTGGATGCTAGATTGGAACGCGGGATGCCCGATACCGGAAGCTTGGCTGTGGCGTGGGATACTGGTACACTGGCCACAGCGGAGCTGCTGCACAACGATATGCTCCACCTGCGCGGCGGGCTCGTGACTCTCAACCTCGCTCAACCAGGCCCACAAACATATGCGGCCCTGAATGTGCGCGAGCGGCAGACGCGTCAGGTGCAGGCAGGGCCAGTTGGCGCAACGGCTGAAGTCAAGAACGCGCTTGCCCGCCATAATACTATGAACACGAACGGTCTTATCTTTGTCCGCTCTCACTGACAACCTATCAAGTTCTGATTGCCGTCTCGTCCGCCTACTTGGCAAACATCTCAGCTAGCGTATCCAGCACATCGGCTTGCGTTGACTTGCCAATTTGGCCCAGGTTCCGCAACAGACGTGTCTTGTCTATGGTCCGAACTTGGTCCAGTACGATCTGCCCGTCTTTTCCTTGAAATCGCCATGCTACTCGCGTAGGATATGGACGCCCTTTGGTTGTCATTGGCGCTACGATTACTGTAGCGATATGCCGATTCATTTCGTCTGGCGAGATTATCAGACAGGGGCGCGTTTTCCTTATCTCACTGCCCACTGTGGGATCAAGGTTCACCAAGTACACTTCGAATCGTTTGACTACCATTCCCACTCGTCTTCGTCCCAAGTGGTTGTCACCATCACCTCACTATCGAGCAGCTTGTCATCTCCACATTCAGCCATCGCTCCAAACAGCTCTTCCCAATTGGCGCGTGCTCGATGCGCTGACCGAATCACAATCTGGTTCTGTTGCAGCTCCAATTCGACCTCTTCACCCAGATCCGTTTGGTCAAGCAAGAGCTTGGGGATTCGAACACCTTGTGAATTGCCAATCCTGATGATGCGGGTCCTTACTACTGTAGCCATGATCACTCCCTCACTGACATTTGCGCTTACGCAGTACCTACATTGTAATTACATAGACGATTTGGTCAAGGGAGAAGATCGAATACCCTACAGCGCGCGGACTACTCCAAACACATGTCTGAAGTGGGGATGCTGGTCAGCCATTCCAGAGAAATGTCCACCCGGAGTTGCGCCCGCTACACATACTTCTACAGGACCTCTCTGTATGGACATACACTCTCGGTGATCATGAAGAGAAGCTCCGTAGGAGTCCGCGAATCTTGCATGTTCCAGGGATTTTCTGTGTGATCTCCCCTGCTGGGGGCTAACTGCTTGACTTGACGCGCATCAACTTCATCAAGATGAGAACTACATTCCGAGTATCAAGCGCCGCCGCCGCCACTCCCCTACAGGAAAGCGAGTCTGGGATGGTAGGGATTGTCTGCTTCTGGTATGACGCGGTGCTCATCACGCAATACCCGCCTCACCACCCATTCACACCATGGTTCAAAGGGCTCATCCAGTGCATCCATCTCCTCGAGAGAGAAATAGCTCGCTCTGTCCGTTTCAACACCGCCATCAGACACCGGAGTGCCACCGACGTGTCGACACAGGAACACGATACCTATCCAACCTGCCCGACGCAAGTTCTGAACACCAAGCAATCCCTCCATCTTAGCTGTAACTCCACCTTCCTCTAGCGTCTCACGTAACGCTGTCGTGTCTGGTGACTCTCCTGGATCTACTACTCCCCACGGAATACTCCACTGCCCTTCAAGAGAGTCTCCCTTGGCCTGACGCACAAACAGGGCTCGTTCCCCGTCTAGAACCACTGCACCTACACACACCACCATTTTGGGCGGCCAACTCGACGAGTTCCCTTTCTGGTTTGCCATAGAGTTCACCTTCCGTCTTTCACTGACGCGGCCTAGCGGCCTGGTTCACGCGAAGTCGGGTATTGAGACCAATATCGTCAACCCAACCGACCTTGCCTACAGACCAAGCCCTGCAAACGAACCGCGATTGGGATCTCGCGTGCAACCGGCTTGTTGGACGCGCTCCACTGTGTTCACACTCTGTACTTGGCAGACCATGTTCCTGGCCGACTATGCCAGGAAATGCCGAGCAAACGTATCAATTTCATCCGGCCCTTTGTCTGGTAATGGCACCAAGACAATTGAATCAGCACCGGCCTCAACCAGCCGATCAATCGCCAATCTCCAGTTCTCAGGCGTGCCTGCGATGGCCAACTGATCAATCCAGGCATCCGGCATCGTTGCTTCGATGTGCTCTTGCCCCCCGCTTTCCCGATATTCACGAACCTGAGGCATGATCCCCAGCGGTGCAAGCTTCGCGTTCATGCCGGCAGAAGCCACTGCTGAGGCGACCATAGGACGCAATTCCTGACGTGCGGTGGCTGCGGTTGAGGCTGCGCAGGCAAAAGCAAAGAGAGTCAAACGGTGTTCACGGTCATGGCCGGCTTCCAGTTTCCCGCTCGCGATCTGCTCCCTGGCCCACGAAATATATTTTGGAGCCGAATATTCACCCAGGATTGTGCCGTCAGCCACCCGCCCGGAAAGAGCCAACGATTTGGGGCCCGCGACTCCCAGCGAAATGGGCGGGACTTGCTCAGGTGGATGCACGAGTTGAGTCTGATCAAGGTGGACATACCGTCCGTTGAACGTCAGTTGTTCCCCGGCGAGTAGTTTCCGGATAGTAAAGGTCACTTCCTCCAATGCTTTGAGTTGTGACTTAGGAAAGGCGCCAATCTGACGCATCCAGCCCGCCACCCCATGACCGAATCCCGGCAAGAAGCGACCCGGATAGAGCCGCGCCAACGTGGCGATTTCCATTGCTGCAAAGACTGGATTCCGCACAACCGCAGGCATAATGCCCAGCCCAACCGTGATCGAGTCTGTGCAGGCTAGAGCCGTAGCAGCTGAAGCAATCCCACCGCCATAGAAGCAGTCTTCAACGACCCAAAGCTCGTCAAATCCAGCCTCTTCGGCCTTACGAGCAAAGTCAGGTAGTTTTTCTGGAGCATGCTCGCGTCTATACATAATCCCCAAGTTGTAATCGTCTCGGTTTCTCATGGTTGCACTCCTTGTGTTCATTATCTAGAGCATCAGACCAGGTTGTGCGCCCAACGGATTTGAGCTCAGCCGCGCGAGTTTCGGGCGGCGGCAGCCGTAGTTCCGGCATCCTCGATCCCCGGGTCGCCAAACCAACGTGCGAAGAACTCTTGCAGCGGCCCCGGGTATACGGCCCGCTTCATGTTCATCCAGGTCAGCTGATCACCAACGCAGTAATAGACGTATGTCTTGCCGTCGAACTCGACAAGTTCTGGGTCGGACGCATTGATTCCCTCCGCTGTGCCTTCCGCAACGAGCACCGGGTTCGCGGAACTCAGCCACCAGGTGTTGAGATCTTCTGATCGCGCGATGTACGTCTGAAAGACATGCAGCGGCGTGCGGTGCTCGAGGTACAGCATGTAGTAGTGACCGTCGACATACCGCAGGCACGGGCATGCCGCGTAGCGGTTCGTACCGAAGACAGCCTCCGGCACCTTTGTCCACGTCTCTAGATCCCTCGATCCGGCGAACTTGATGGTGAACGCAGGGTATGTGGGATCGTTGGACTCGTAGGCCATCACGAAACCGTCAGGGCTCCGGCAGACTGAGGTGTTGAAGAGCTGCTCGTGCTCCTGATGGATGATCACCTTCTGCTCCCAGTCCTTCAGGTCCGCGGAGCTGAACGCGGTGACGTCATTCCAGGTGCCGTCCTCATAGCGTGAGGCAAAGGCATAGAGCTTGCCAGCGTGTGCCAGAACGGAGGCCAACCCGTAGCCTTCGGCAAACTGGGCAAGTTCCTCCCTTGTCTCTGCGTCCGTGAGCCGCAGGTAATAGTCCGCCGGCGTCCCGCCGCTGCTCGGCCTTACACATTCCATATGACAGAGACGATTCCGCCAGACGACAGGCGTGAGTTCGCACAGGTCGCGGCGAACCAGTTCCGCGTGCTGCAGCAACGAGCGGCGCGGCTGCGGTTCAGGCGCCACGATGCTCACAAATACGTCGACCGGCCAATGACCCAGGCGGTGGAACCCCTTCGGTACTTCCTGCTGGAACTGAACGTAGGCCTGGCAGGAGCCCTTGGTACTGTACTGGATCTGGTCTTCGGTGCCCTTGTCGACCTTTACGCCAAACACTCTGTAGCCCATCAGAGCACAGTCCTCGAAGTCGATCTTCAGGTACTTCCCGTGCTGCACGCTCTGAACTATGCCATCGGTTGGTGTGCCATGCGGCTGGGAGAAGTTCAGCGTGACCAGCCGGCACCCCTTCGCCTGAATCCACATTGACGTCCTGAAGCCGTAGTTTCCCGCTTTCAGCGAGCACTGCGGACCGACCATCGTGCACTCCTCGAAGAGAACATCCGGCCGGTCCGGCAAGGTTGGGTTCTCGACCCGCACATACGCCCCGGCAGCGTCGCCCCACCAATCAAGCGACCACAGATGGCAGCGACGGAAGATGACTGGTTCTCCTGTCCGAGACAAGACGCCGGCCACACCACCTCCGAACGCCCGGCCAATACCCACGCACTCCTCGACGATAACGCTGAACGGCTCAACCTTGTCTGTCCCATCAAAGAAAAGCCCGCCGTCGCCGCCCGTGGCGTACAACCGGCGCAAGGCCCAGCGGTCCCAGACGATGCTCGAGAATTGCTCGCCAGTGTGCGCGGGTGACCAGCCTTTCGCGTACGCACGGATGGTTCCCCACCAATCATAGCTCTTGAACCCGGTCCTCGGATCGCCCGAGTCGATTATGACCCAGCCCCTCGTTCCTGAGCCCAGGCAGCCGTCTGAATCGCCGACCAGTTCGTTGTACGAGCCGGCTGCCCCTCTGTGCGCTGGGTAGAGATTCGCCTCGGCGTACGTGTCCGGCCGCACAATGACCCGATGTCCCCCCTGGTCGTCCGGCACGGCCAGCAACGCCTGCTGAATGGTGTGAAATGCCCTCTGCCAGCTGCTCCCGTCGGAGTCGTCACCAAGCTTGGAGACATACAAGTTCATGCAGGATATCCCTTGTTCGTCCAGTCAAAGGAATGGCTGTCAACGGACAGCGCCGTTCGTCTGGCAGGTCTAGTGTCGGCAACGTCGCCGGTTCGACGACTTCTCAGGCTTGCAGCAGTCGAAAAGCACCGAGTACGAACATATTCTCTGGGTGACTGTGAAGACAAACTCTGTAGGAGTCTCCGAGTCCTGCATATCCCATAAAACTTCTGCATAGTACTCCTGTGGGGGTTTCATTGCAGACTTTATCCGACAGTGTAGCATCAACCCGCCACACGAGCGAATCCGGATCGCCGGGGACTTGCATAACGTGGCGACCCAGGAGAGTGCTCGACCAAGTCCGCGATGTAATACGATTCCAGCACTATGCCTACAGCACAGGGAAAAGCTACGTCAAGGGACATCGACTAGAGAAGGAAACCAGCGAGTCTCTCATCGCCCTGGCAGGATAGGAGAACGTGGCGGGCTCAACTTTGGCTGCTGAAGAGCAGAAGCCTTTGTTTAGTACAATCGGCAGTTCTGCGTGAGTGGAACCGCCGTTCTACTTTGCATAGTCACGTGGTGTCTAGATAGAGTCGAGGTGTGTCTCTAAGACACAAAACCACGGTGCTCAGGAGTGAGCACCGTGGCTGTTTGACGTTATCTGTTCGTCCGTGTCGTGGACGAGAACGCGCTTACTTGGTCTCGCGGTAGATGACGTGCTTGCGGACAAAGGGATCGTACTTCTTCAGCTCCAGCCGCTGCGGGTCGCTGCGGCGGTTCTTCTGAGTGTAGTACATATGTCCGCTCTCGGTGCTCTTCATCTTAACCAAAATTCGGGCGCCTTTTTTTGCCATTATCCATCCTCCTCATGAG
>JAGHDT010000561.1 GCA_021159805.1 Anaerolineae bacterium | reverse complement strand
GGATGTAAATGGCGTTGTGCATTGGGAGAGTCCCCTGTTGCTAGTTGTGTGAGCTATCTAGTCCCGTCACGATTCACGATTCAGATGTTGGGGCCAAGGGCGCAGGGATATGGGTCAAGGAATACGGAAGAAGGCGCTGACACCTGCGTCGTCAGCGCACACGCCGCTTCCATATCTGAGTGAATCGTGAATGGTGAATCGTTGATCCTCACCCATCCTGCCTATCCCCCATTGCCCTTTCCCTTCTCCCCCTATCCCTTGCTGGCGCGCGCTATGTCTGCCACGAGCTTGAACTTCTCCACTGTGACGCCCGGAGGACATGAGTCAGAGTTGGCGAGGACGAAGGGGCCGCCACGGCCGTCAGCGATGACTTGCTCGACGTAGGGCCCCAGGTCTTCCAGGGGTAGGGTGAGGAACTGGGTCGGCTCGATGCCCCCGATGATGGCGAAATCCTGGCCCACAAGATCCCGTGCTTCCTTCAAGGTGATATTGCCCGTGGGGGGAGGGGAGATGGACTCGACGCCCATCACGCCGCTGGCCTTCATAGGCGAGAGCAAGTGGCGAAGGTGCCCGCAGGCATGCTGGATGTAGTGCATGCTGTTGGTCTCCAGCAAGGTGCACCATTGCTGGATCTCAGACGCGATGTAGCGTTTGTACTGATCCGGTGAGTAGTTCTGTGTGCTTGAGTCCTCCCACGTGAGGTAGGTGGTGTAGAAGCCGGTCTGCATCGCTAGCTGAACTGCGCTCAGGTCGTTGGCGACCATCGTCTGCCAGAGTGTCTCCACGGTTGCGGGGAAATCAACCATCGCGTAGGCCAGCTCCTCAGTGCCGGTGTAGTGCTCGACAAGCATCTGGTAGGCGGACTTGGAGCGTGGGAGCAGCATCCCGATGGAGAGCCCCTCTCGTCCATCGCTGGCCAGGTGTTCGCGGACCGGGGCCGGATCTGCCTCGTAAGCAGTGTGTTCTTCGATCCAGAGTTGGATTTTGTAGTCCTCTGCCGTCTTGAGGGGATGCTCGATCAGAAAATCTGTGTTGCCCTCCGGGCTGTAACGCTTTCGTTGGGTGAGTGTGCCAACCGGCGTCTGTATTGCGACGTAGGTATCGCTGCCCGTTTGTCGGGTCACCACCGTCATCTGCTCCGGGGGCACGGCCCGCACGGGGCAGGGGGCACCTCGCCAGAGGGGTGTGGCGCCAATACGGTGGTGGAAGGCCAATTGACCTTCATCGCGAATGGCCTTGGGGAAGCTCTCCCACACGTACGCGAGGAAAGGACTGAACGGTAGATAGTCGACCGGCCGTCCGGTCAGGGCGGCGATCAGGCGTTCTCGGGCCGACTGTTGTGATCCCATAGGTCTGTCGTTGTTGATCCTTCCTGTGTGTCGGTGTTGTTTCTGTATGCGGAGGAGTCAATAGTCTGGAGTCAGAAGTCGCGTCTGTGCATTGCGGTGGGTTGCGCGACCATCGTGCGAGCAGACGACATGACTCTAGACTCTTGACTCTTGACGCTAGACCATTGATGTCATCTGACTCAGGGCTCTTGGCGCTAATGTTCAACCTGCAACGCGCACCTGTCTTACGCCCACCCCGTCAGCTCAGCCAACAGCCGCGTGTACTCGATGAAGTTGGGCCACGAGATATCAGGTGGGACGCCGTGGTCACAGCTGGGGATATAGCCGCCCGCCTCAAGCAAGGGGGGGACCACGCGCATAATCTCGGCGCGCATCACATTGCCGCCCTTAGCCAGCGCACGTTTGTCAATGCCGCCGCGATAGGCGATCCGGGTACCGTACTGGCGGCGGTAGGCGACGATATCATTGCCGGCAGCGACTTCCATCGGCGAACACGCATCAAATCCCGCCTCGACCCAGAGCGGCAGCAGTTCAGCGTTGTAGCCGTCCGAGTCCATATCAATCACGATCTCGGGGCCGGCGGCCTTGATCGCCGCGAGCCACTGGCTCCAAGCAGGCATCAGGAACCGCCGCACCATCTTTGGCGAGATCATGCTGTGCATTTTATAGGCCATGTCCTCGTTGATGACGACGTGGTCGGGAGGCGCGAGGCGCAGGATCGGCGCCAGCGTCCTCAGCATGAAGTCGGTCCAGAACGCAGCCATCTCGTCGACAAACTCAGGCTGCTCTGCCATCAAGATGCAGAGGCCCTCCATGCCGCACCATTCGCGCATCTGCCAGAAGGGACCGCTGAAGGAGAGCGTCACGACATAGTCTCGTTCGCGCAACTCAGCACACCGCGCCTCGAAGTCGTCCGGGAATCGGTTGGCGTCCTGAGGGTCATAGCGCCACTTGAGTTTCTCCTCGAAATCTGCACGGCTTTCTACGGGGAACCGGTGCCACTTGCGGGTCACGAAGTCCTTGGCCCGGCGTATGTAAGTGTAGTCATACTCGTCGGAGATCTCAGTGATGGCACCCATCCAGTCCAGGACGATATAGTGTCCGTCGCGGTGCTCCAGCACCTTTTCCTTGAAGGTTGGGATCATGATGAAGGAGACGCCGGGATTGACGCGAGGCTTCGTGGCCTCGATCTCAATCCCCAATAGGCTCATGAGATATGGGTACCAAGCCACACCCTCAGGT
>JAGHDT010000216.1 GCA_021159805.1 Anaerolineae bacterium | reverse complement strand
TTCCAGAACTTCGGCTAGTGGCATGTTAAGGGCTCTTGCGATACCGCGGCACGCTACTGCAGTTGGTTGAGTTTGTCTGTTGAGGACCCGTGAAGTGGTTTGCTGGCTGATTCTGCCACGTCGAGCAGTCTCGGATTGTGACCATCCGCGTTGGGAGCTCTCTTGCTTTAGCGAATTCCTGAACGCCATACCTTTATTCTACAACAAATGCTGATGAAGTCAAGCGTATCGACTGCTGAGCCTGTCTCGCTGACTCGATGCCCTACTGATCGAGTTTCACCTTCTGCTTGACGTTCTTGAGCACACTGGGCTCGCCGCCGATGGCGCGGGGCGCGCGCTCGGATGCTCGTGTGACTTCGCCGCTCGGAGCGATGTCAAAGGTCGGTTCCGGCACCTGTTTGCTCGCTGTGAGCATCCTCAGTTCCTCCTGAGCCTGCTCCAGTGCCTTCTGCTGGTGTTCTAGACCCTCATCCCATACTAGAAGCTCATGTTCCCGGATATCGAGCTCTACGCGCTGTTCCTTGAGATCGGAGACCTCCACCTGCAGCGCCTCACTCCGGCGCGCCAGGGTGAGTCGGTCCTGCCAGAGGAAAACGAAGAAGAGCACAGAGAGGAAGAACAGCACCGCGCTGGCCAAGAATAGGATAGCCTCAAACATCATGATGGGAGACGCTCCTTACGGGAAACCCGGGAAATCGCAAATGGCAAATCACAAATCTCAGGGTCCCCTACCCTATTGCCGGCGCTCGTCCTGTGCTGTCGGCGATAGCGGTCCGGAAAGCAGGAACCAGCTACCGGGGCGCCAGTTGGCGGATCGGATAGAGATCGCCCTCAGTGAACCCACGGTCTCGATAATACACCCGAGTGCCGATTGCCGCAATTACGGCCAATTCATCAAAGCCTGCAGCACGGGACCTGCTCACAGCTTCTTCTATCAGTCGCGTGCCAAGGCCGCGATGCTGTACGCCACGGCGACGCTCGCCCAATCCCTGGGCCGGCCCATAGACGTGGAGTGCGCGGATCATAGCTGCCGTCCGGATCTCGGGTAAGGGGATCGACACCCTCGGCTCCTTGGGCAGCGACAGCCGCAGGAATCCCGCAAGGCGTCCGCTGGGCGTCAGGTATTGCAGGAACTGCTCCTCGGTGACGTCGGTCGCGTAGGTAAGGACGTTGAGGGCTACCTCATCGGGATTGACTGTCTCCCGCCCCCGTACCTCGCGGCAGCGCACGCACTGGCACGCGAGGCTCTGTTTGGCCATCCGCTGCTGGATGATCTGCCGCAGGTTGCTCCGCTTGGTCCCGGCGACGATGTAGTCGGCGGGGATATCGCGCATAAGGCGGTTGATGCGGCAATACGGAGCCACGATCTCTTTGCATTGCACCAGGAGATCGATGAGTGTCTCTTCGTCGTAGGGCTGATACTGCCCTTGTTGCCACAGATGGTAGAGCTCGGTGTTCTCCAGAAGCGCCGTCGGGTAGATCTTCATCTCGTCCGGCCGGATGGCCACATCATCGAAGATCCTGGCAAAGTCAGCGAGATCTGACTCCGGGGTGGCCCCATACAGATTGGGCATCCAGTGCATCACGATTTTGAGCCCGGCCAGCCGCAGGAGGCCAAAGGCCCGGCGAGCGTCGTCGACCGTATGGCCGCGCCGGTTCAGTGACAGGATGCGGTCATCCAAGCTCTGAACCCCGAGCTGCACCTTGGTCACGCCCTGGCGCCGCAAGCGGACGATCTCCTCCGGCGTGATCCAATCCGGACGTGTCTCAATCACCATCCCGACGTTGCGGTGCGGCGCGGTCTCATTGCGCAGCTGCGCTTCAGCCAACGTCGTCGACGGTTCCTCGTTCATCGCATCGAAGCAGCGCAGCAAGAACCTCTGTTGGTACGCCTCCGGGTAAGCCGACCAGGTACCTCCCAGAATCAGGAGCTCGACCTTGTCGGCGTGGTGTCCTATCGTCTCCAGCGTCTTGATGCGTACGTTTGTCTGGTCATAGGGATCGTAGGCGTTCTGAATCGCGCGCAGCACGCCGGGTTCGCCATCTAGGTAGCTCTTGGGCGCCCCTTCTTGGTCGGGACAGAAGATGCACTCGCCCGGACACGGATAGGGCTTTGTCAGTACAGCGACAGGGGCTACGCCCGAGATGGTGCGGACAGGACGGCTTCGCAGCCGTCGCTCAATCACGACGCTGCGTTCAATGGCCCCCTCCTCCACCAAGATGCGGTACGCACCCAGGAGCTGTGATTTGGCATAGGTGCCGCCGGGCCGAGGAAACTGCCGCAGTATCGCCATCAGGTCCCAACGCTCTTCGGGTGCCGCATCCACTGCCCGCAGCAAGCCAAGGACGCGCTCTCGCTCTTCCGCCTGGGATATGTCGATTCTCTGGGGTATGCCGCCTTTGACCATGCGCGTAGTATACCATTGCCTAGGTGTCGCTTCAATGTCCCGATTTGCTGTGATGCGCACTATCTTTGGGCGCTGGAATATGGTATGCTTAGGTAAGAACGCTCAAACCATTAATGGCTGGCGTGTAGGTTCGTTTGTCAATGCTACCAACTGAGTCGCTGTTGCCCGCTGATGGAGGTACATGATGAGCTCTAAGCGAATGTTGACCGTGACAGGGATCGTTTGTGCTGTGTTGGTGGTAGCTCTCTTCAGTTTCACCCCGAGCTTCGCAGCTGCTTTGCCGCAGGATTCCGATCCACCAGATGCCGCGGTGGGCGACGAGCCTCCGAAGACCAGCAGCTACTTCTGTGAGAACCGCGATGTTCAGCATCCCGTTTACAGTCGCCTTGCCAAGGCCCTCTTCGACGATCGGTATGACGACGTCATGGGGTGGTTCTGTGACGATGGGATGGGTTTCGGGCAGATCATGCTGGCACTGACCACTGCCAAGGTTAACGACGGCAACGCCGCGGATTTCCTGGCCCAACGTGCCGAAGGCGACGGCTGGGGCC
>JAGHDT010000075.1 GCA_021159805.1 Anaerolineae bacterium | reverse complement strand
CTCTACGATGCTGCGCGTGATGACCAGACCCAGCCCTGTGCCCTGCACACCACGCACAGCCGACTGCTGTGATCGAAAATACTTGGTGAACAAGTGCTCGACTTCCTCCGGAGCCATACCAATGCCGGTATCCAGGATGCTAAAGCGGACGCAGGGTGTGCCGAGATCTGACACGACATCTGCACGGACCGTGACCTTGCCACCTTCGGGCGTGTATTTGGTGGCATTGCTGATCAGGTTGGTCAGCACCTGGATCAAACGGCCGCGATCACCAGTGACGGTTGGCAGCCCCTCGCTGACTTCCACGATGAGCTCCTGGTTTCTTGCCGTGATCTCCTGTTTGAAGGCTTGCGTGGCTTCAGTGACGATCTCCTCCGGTGCTACCGGCCCCATCTCTAGGTCGAATTGACCGCCCTCGATGCGTGAGACATCCAGAAGATCCTGGACGATGCGGCCCATGCGGCCGGTGTTGCTGCGTACCACGTTGACGAACTGTGCCTGCTGTTCACTAAGCGGTCCCCCTACGCCTTTGATCAGCAGGTCGGAATAGCCCCTGATGCTGGTCATCGGCTGCTTGAGCTCGTGGGAGACAAATGAAATGAACTCCGTCTTGGCGGCGTTGGCCCTCTGCACTTGCTCGAAGAGCCGTGCGTTGTCGATGGCAATCGCCGCGTGATCCGCCAACCGCTCGATCAGCGCCACGTGCTCCTCTTCGAAACTTTTCGAGTTCGCTGACTCCACCGCAATGGCGCCGATAACGCGTCGCTCGCGTTTGATCGGGACGGTCAACTGTGCAGCCATTCCTGGCCGAAGGTCGCAGTAATGGCTATCTGAGGTGACATCCGTCACCAGTGTGGTGCTGCCTTCTCTTACTGTGCGTCCTATCAACCCCTTGCTCAGGGGCCAGAGCTCTCCTTCGGAATACTGATCCAGGTCGGTTTCGCTGTACCCCCTGTGAGCCAGGAAACGCAGCCCCTGCATGCCGTTCTCGTCTTCCTGAAGCGCTGCGACAGTCCCGACAGTCGCACCGGTGATATGCAGGGCCCATTCCAGTGTCTGTTCAATCACAGCGTCATAGTCGAGTGTCGCGTTGAGCTGGCGGTCGATGGATTGAAGGGTCGTCAGTTCCTGTACGCGTGCCTGCAGGGCCTGGTCTGTGGCTGTGAATAACCGTGCATTCTCGATGGCCATGGCAGCTGGTGCTCCAAAAGCGAGCAAGAGCTCTCCGTTCTCCTGCGTGAAGCCCTGGCCTTCTTGGCGGTTGACCACCTCCAGGACACCGATCGTGCGTCCCCGTGCGTTGAGTGGTACAGCCAGGACCGAATCCGTCACGAATTCGGACTGCTCATCGAATCTCGGATACCACCGGCTGTCTCTGTACGTGTCCTCACTGATTATTGGTCGGTTCTCCGAGAAAGCCGCCCCGGCGATACCTTTGCCTGCCGGAATTCGCAACCCGACCAGATGCTTGCCGGTCGGTCCGCTCGAGGTTCTGAAGACCAGCTCTCCGGTGTCCTCATCGAGCAGCAACAGCGAGCCTGCCTGCGCGTCCAGGAGCTCGGCAGCGTTGCGGACGACCAAGTCGAGCACTTCGTCCAGGTCCAGACTTGATGCAAGCAGGGCGCCGATCTCATTGAGAGTCGCGAGTTGGCGTGCGCGTGACTCCAACCGACCGTAGAGCGTATCACGTTCCAGAATGGCCGCGGTGAAGGCGGCAACGGTGACGAAGAGGTCCTCCTCTGCCTGCGTGAATCTGAGCGTCGGGGAACCGGCCCAGACGATCATCACACCGAAGCTGTGATTGTCGGACGTTAACGCTGTACCCATCCAGGCTTTTGCTCTGTGGGAGCCGGTGGGCTCAAAGCCTCGGCTCTGGCACTCCTCTGCATAGTCATCAGTTCGGATCGTGCTGTTGTTCTTGAGGATGATGCCGGCGAGCCCTTCGTCGGCCGGCCAGCAAAAGTCCGGATACCTGCGTTCATCGTCCTCGACATAGAACGTGAACCCAAGCTTTCC
The DNA here is from genome assembly GCA_021159805.1 of Anaerolineae bacterium. Classification (GTDB taxonomy): domain Bacteria; phylum Chloroflexota; class Anaerolineae; order B4-G1; family SLSP01; genus PWVB01. Next base: position 1,239 of record JAGHDT010000075.1, on the reverse strand, counting down.
ATCGACAGGATCGACCACCGACACGCCAAACCTGGCAACTCGCAGCACAGGCTTGATCTGTGTGTAGATGAGCTCTATCAGAGTGTCGGCATCCATGGTGAAGTTCCCGGCTTGCGCGATCCGGTAGAGGACCTGCAATTCCTCAGCGCGACTCCCCTCGGCCTTCACGGGCGCAATGCCTGAAGAAAGCTCAACTGCCCTCGCGAGTAGCTCTCGCTTTCCCTTGGCCTACCCAGGGTGATCCACCCGGGTTCCTCCAGCGGGATCACGACCTGGACCTGCTGATCGCGCAGGTGATCGGCTTGCCCACCTGCTGGGATTCTGTTGCAGGAGATGGGCAAGGCAACTGCCTGGCGCACGATCCATTCCACGAAGCTGTGAGTTGAGGCGAGCACCGACTTCTCACCGGTGGTGCAGTATCCCTGGCTGCGCGGGTTGTAGAGTGTTGTCTGCTGGGATGTCGGGTGGATTGTCAGGGTAATCTGCTCGTGCAGGGCCTTGAGGATAGCCGCCTGCCCCTCGCCGGAAGCATCGGCCTTCTGACCAGCTGCGATGGCCCCCGGTGCGGCTACACTCAGTGATGAACGCAGGGCTCTGGCACGCCCTACAGCGCAGACTGCGCGCCGTGCCGCTTCGAGGGAGCCTGCCAACACCAGGGCTGTGATGACCAGCTTCAGGGCGCTGGTCAGGGCCAGTTCGTCGAGCGCCAACGTGAGCAGCCACAGGATGGGGGAGGCCAATAGCAGTGGGATCAGCCAGGCTGCCCAGGTGTGAGGTTCTGTCTGAGTTTGATCGTCAAGGATGTCTTCTATAGCTTCCGATGCCGGTGACTCTATGCCCATATCTTGGCCTTTACCTCTACGGGCCTAAGTGAATTCTAGCACGGTTGGCAGATCACTGCAATGGGTAGGATACGAGGTCACCGTACAGGGTCTTGAGCGGCGTGAGTCGGAAACGATCATAAACCACGATTGCGTATCGGCTCGGCGGCACGGCCAAGCCCACCACCGGATGTGGGTCGCGAACCACTTGGTTGCGTGCGACCCACTTGAGGGTTGGAATTGCGCCCAAACTGGGCTGCATGTCGTGAACGCCAAGCCACGTCCCATCAGTGTCAAGGAAGCGCGTGCTGATGGCATAATCCTGCTGCAGCGGTTTCGACGTCAACCATCGCAATGTCAGCACTGTGGTCCCGGATGCTGGGCCGGTGTGGAAGGTCGCTATCTGGTCATCGATGAG
>JAGHDT010000131.1 GCA_021159805.1 Anaerolineae bacterium | reverse complement strand
GAGTGACACAATCTATCGGAGCTATGGCGCGCCGGACACCGTCCACGGGATCTACACGGACGAGATCGAGCTGTTGGCCAAGAGGGCCTCGCTCGCCGCACTGCGCTTCATCTCCGTCCCCATCCGCCATATGGGCACCGAGCGCTGCGTCAGCATTATGCGCGGTATGCGCGACACACTGATCGAGCGGGGCGTAGACCTGAAAATGCGCACGCCGGCTGCAGAGATTCTCACCAAGAACAACAAAGTGGTGGGCATCAGGACCAGAGCCGGCGTGGTGCTCGAGGCCCAGGCCGTCATCGTTGCGCCGGGGCGCGAGGGCGCCAGTTGGCTTGAGACAACGGCCAAGGCGCTTGGATTGTCACTGACCCGCAATCCCGTGGATCTGGGAATACGTGTGGAACTGTCGACGGCCGTGATGGAACCGATCACGGATCTGGTCTATGAGTCCAAGTTTATCTACTACTCCAAAGCCTTCGACGACAGGATCCGTACATTCTGTATGTGCCCCTATGGCGAGGTCAGCACTGAATTTGTCGGCGGCGTGATGACGGTCAACGGTCACTCCTTCGCCGATCGCAAGACGGCCAACACCAACTTCGCGCTGCTCGTCAGCAAGAACTTCACCGAACCCTTCGACGACCCCATTGCCTACGGCAAGAGTATCGCCCGGCTCGCAAACCTGCTCAGCGGAGGCATTATGGTCCAGCGGCTGGGTGACCTGGAATCGGGCCGACGCTCGACCCGCGAGCGTCTCTCACGCTCCATCGTGACGCCGACCCTGCCCAGTGCATCGCCCGGCGATCTCAACCTGGTCCTCCCCTACCGCTACATTGTCGACATTCTGGAGATGCTCCACGCGCTGGACGAGATCGCCCCCGGCGTCGCCTCTCGCCACACTCTGCTCTACGGCGTTGAGGTCAAGTTCTATTCCAACCGGCTTAAGCTCACGCGCGAGCTGGAGACCGAGGTCGAGAACCTTTTCGCCTGCGGCGATGGCGCCGGCATCACACGAGGGCTGATCCAGGCCTCGGCAGCCGGGATCGTCGCGGCACAATCCGTTCTGAGGCGACTCAGCACAACCACAGTTCCCTGATTCGGACATAAGCAGCTGGACTTAACCAAACGTCCTGACTACCGGACGCTTTCTAGGACCGCGCGGTACTCCGTCATTCCGAGCGTAGCTCGGAGCGCAGCGAAGGGCGAAGTCGAGGAATCTTACTCGCCCAACAGCTTGAGATTTCTCGACTCTGAAGACTCCGCTCGAAATGACGGTAGCGAAGGCTCCCTGCGGAGATGCAGACTGCCTTGTATTGCGGATCTGAATCGTGAATCGTGAATGGTGACTCCCAAAACCATGACTCTTGACTCAAGACTTTTGACTGTCTGCAGCAGCTAGACTCAATCAAACGTCCAGAGGAGATGGCAATGCCAGGAAGTGAGTGGACTATTCTCGATCCAGTGCAGAGCGTCCTCCGCTGGGGTGTGACTGGACTGGGCATCGTCAGCTTCATCGTAGTCGTGGGGGTGCTCCTGCGTATGCTGGCACGCCGGTGGAAGGCAAGAGCCGAGGTCCTGGCCCAGCAAATGGACAGAGGTCTGGCCTCCCTCCACCACAGCCTCGGCCAGCTCAGATCCGAAGCCGCCACCTATCCTCCTGACATCGCCGCCCCCTATAGCCCCATCGTACAGCAGCTCCAGACAGCCATCGCCGGCATCGAGTCGACCTATCAGACCCTGACCGACCAGATCACAAATCTCGGCAGTCATCCGCTTCAGCTGCCGGAGCGCGCCTGGGCCAGGATCGCATATTGGTTCTGGCACGAGCCGCGTCACTGGTGGCACCAGCGCGCCACCCTGGGCTACCTCACCGGCCAACTCGATCCCCCACGGACCGAAGCTGCCTCCGCAAAGTCACTGCTACGGGATTTGCGCAGACAACCGCTTGACACCGCCGAGCGAGCACGAGAGGTATACGAACTGGTCGACACGGCACAGCACACCGCAGGCCTGCTGCAGACGAGTGGCGTGCACGGCACCTCGCTGGATGCTGCAGCGGCAGCGCTCAAGACATATCGGAAGGCGTTCAACGCACTGCCCATCTACCTCTTCGCCTGTACCGAGAGCCAGATCATACGCCGGGCGCAGCCGGCGGAGATCGCCGAAGCCTGGCTGACAGTCGACGCGCTGGACGGAGAGATTCGGGGGAGCGCCGGCCAAGTCGCAGCATGGTACGCCGCCTATACCCTCGCAGACCAGGAGCTCAAAACGATGTGTCACTGCGTGGCAGCCGCCACGGGCCGTATCCAGGAGATACCCGATGCCGTTGACATCTCCGATCTGGCAGCATCGTGGCATCAAACTAGCGAGGAAGCGGAAGCCCTGACCGCCCGCTATGGGGCCCCCTCCACGGAGGATCTGGAGGGCATTGACGAAATCACGCAAATCACCCAGACCGCCAACCAGGTGATCGCACGCGTGGCCTCGGTGATGGCTTTGCACACGGCGCTGGAATCCAAGCTGGCCGAGAACGCGGAGATGCTTCGCCAGATCGACCAAGAGCTACGACAGCTCGCCAATGCTGGCCGCTACCCCCTGGATCGCGTCCCCATGCAAGTGGTGTTGGATCAACTGACCCAACGGGCAGCCGCCATCGGTGGCGCGCGACGGATGGGTCCGTCCCAGACACGTCCTCTGCCTGGGGCCGCCGCACCCCAGTGCGGCTCTCCTCCGCGGACGCGTCCGCGGAGGAGAGCCGCACTGGGGTG
>JAGHDT010000373.1 GCA_021159805.1 Anaerolineae bacterium | reverse complement strand
GTCAAAATCGTGTTCGTTGAAGACATCCGCTACGGTCGGCATGCCCTCCGGCAGCGGGTACTCATGGCCGGGCACGCACTCGTGCGGATACCGGCTGGTCAATAGCGACCCGCGGAAGGGACAGCACAGAGGAAAGCCCGAGACTGCCCGCTCGTAGTTCTGCCCCTCCGCCGACAGCCGGTCCAAATGGGGTGTGTTGAGGTTGGGGTCACCGTTACAGCTCAGGGCCTGCGCCCGGTGTTGATCACCGAATATCCAAATCGCGTTCTTGTGCTGACTTTCATCGTGTGAAGACTGTGGCATCTCGACTCCTTGTGAAGAGAAACACTGTGACCAAGGACGTGCCTGATGGCACGTCCTTGGTCACACCTACATTCGATAATCCTTCAGCGGCACGTACCGCTTGGCCTCGTCAAGACTCCGGCAGAGCGCCAAGAACGCGGTGCGCGTCAGCGTAGCTTCTGGCTGCACCGTCACGTCGGACATCCACCCCAGATGGTTGCCGGGCTCTCCCCAATCCATACCGACAGCTTCAGGGTATGGACTGACGAGAATAGCCGTCCTCTGGGTCTCCATATTCGTGACAGCTGCCCAATGACCGGTCTTTGGCCAACTGTGCCAGGGATTCGGGCGGCGCTGTGTGTCGGCGCCGGTGAGCACGAGTCGCGTCGAATCTCCCCCTAGCTGCCAGAACGCTGTCCAGCCGACGACGAGGGTGCGAGCAGCCGTCGTATGGTTCTGCACACGTGCAATCAACTGGAGCACGTTGCTCTTGCCGGTGGTCAGGTAGTCCAGCGCAATGGATAGCCCCTGCAGTTTCTCCCGCTCCAGATCCGCGCGCAGGCGTACGCCCTGCCAGGGAATGCCTCTGCTATCCGTGACTGCCACTGTCTCAGCCGCGAGCGTCTCCTGATCCAGCTTCCCGGGGAAGTCCTCGTCGCCGGGAGTGGTGACGATCGGCGTGATGCCGCCGTACCACGGACTCATCCAGCCGAGTGTTGCCTGTTCAGGATACGGAGAGAGCAGTTGATTCTCCCCGCCGGCTTCCCAGCGCGTTACCGCGCCCGAGAACCCCGGTGCTACGGCGAAGTGAGTGCGCCCATTGTCGATCGTGCAGATCTCACCCTGCGTCACGTCCACAGGCCCACGATCCCCAAGGCGAATGATAGGCGTCGTGAGGCGATCCCTGAACGTCCGCGACTCCAGCTCAAACTCGGCCTGGTAGGCCGTAGCCTGAGCCGGCACCCACAGCATGACGGGCTCGCGCATCGGGTTACCGATGGTAACGCCGCTGACGGCGAAGTCATCGCGGTCCACGGTCACACCCTCCGGCACCGATAGCCGGGCGCGACCCTCCAGCGGGCGACCCCGCAGATTGTCGATAACAACGTCGGCAGATACAGCATCATCCACTGTGACGAGTGGCGCCGGTTCCAGCCGGGCGCCATGGACCCTGCGCACCGTCGCAGGTATCGGCTCCGGCTCATCCTGTCCCGCCAGCCGGCGTGACAGCTCCCGCACGGCCTGCCAGGAGCCGCGTCCGGCATAGAGGGTCAACCGACCGCCCCGCGTCCACTGCAAGGGCTTGCACTCGATCTTCGGCGTCAGGAACCCAAATCCCCACGAGAATTCGATCTCCGCCATATCCTTGTCCCAGATGGCGCCCAGCGTACCGTGGCTCGACTCAATACAGACCCACCGCTCCGCATACCCATCGGGCAACTTGGGAACATCCTCCTCCGCAGCGGGGTACTCACTCATCCGCTCACGCACGATGCCTTGCCTCAAAGGCAATGTCATCGTGCTGCGCTCCTTGGCCCCTGGCCAGACAAACCGGCTGATCTGCAGCTCGTAAGCATCAGTCCCCTGATTGACAAGGTCTGTCTCCAGTTCGATCAGATTGCCGCCGCCGAGTTTGACCGTCCTCTGCAGAACCAAACCGGGATACGTCTCCGAGCCGGTTTCCAGGACGATGGCAGTTCCATTGGCCACTGGACTCAGGGTGATGTCGAAATCTTTCTCGCTGAATTCCGAAGGGTAGAAAGGCGGCCCCAGACGCTCACTCACGTTCCCCAAGAGACGGTGTTCCGTCACGGCATGGATCGCAACCGCGCCACCGTGCTTGCGCCCCAGCAGGCGCGTCTCGCTGTTCTCAAGCCGCGCCACTTTCTCGCCAAGGTCAACCAGCACGCCGCCCGGCGGCATACAGAAGATCGCCAACCGTTCCGGCTTAGTGGCACGCTCGTCAAACCCGACCCTTACGTGCAGCGGATAGACGCCCCCCGTCTCCGCACTCAACGTGATCTCAGCGCCGGCCCAGCCCTTTGCAGGCAACGTGACCTGGCTCGAGGTCCAGCCAACGGAGAGCCCAGGCGCAGGCGTCACCGTCACCATAGCCGTGGTCTCCTCGCGCAGGTAACTCTTGAGCTGCAGCGAGACCTTCTTGGACACACCGGGCGACAGCGTGACGTACTCAGGATGCGTGCTAACAGCCACTGCAGGCTGTGGACGCACTCCGGTGCCCAGCTCCAGCACTTCGCCGTCGATGATGAAGATCGTGCGCAGCGCGGGAACCGGCTGATCACCCTTGACTGCAGGTGCATCCAGAGCGACGTCCACCGGGGCCGAGAGCTCCACCGTCTCACCAGCGGCCACTGTGAGCGTCTGCCGGTAGTCGAGCTTCATATGTTCAGTACCGGAACCAATCAACGAGATGGAAACCGGCTCGGATCGCTTGTTGGTGAAGCGCCAGCGCAGCTCCGTAGCGATCCCCTTGGGCGGCTCGATGTTGTCGATGATCGCTCCGGCGAAGAAAGCAGCGGTCTCTACCGCCGTGATCCGCCAGGATTCCCGGTCGGCCCACACCGTCAGCGCCTCCCCATCTTCCTCGAAATGATAGGTAGAGACCTTCATCCCCTCCCATCGCTCATCATCCTCCACCTGCTTGAGTTCACGCTTGTAGGCGCGGTACCAGTCGTGGCGCGAGAAGAAGGGCTGTGCACAGGGCAACGCCAAAATCGCGGGGATGAAGTTGAGCATCCACACGGATGTGTCTGGCACCCAGAGGAATCCCACTTTCTTGTAAAGCGGCATCGCCTTGAGATTCCCGGACCAGGTGCCCAGGGTCAGGAGATGAAAACCCAGATCGAGGCAGCGTTGGACACCGTTCTGGAGCAATCGCCGTGCCAGGCTCTTCTTCTGATAATCAGGCTGCACGTTCAACAGATCGATGTAGCCGACCCCTTTTTCCTCCTGACGCTCATTGAAACTGCAGTAACCGACGATCTTGCTCCCATCCTCCGTCTCAACAACGTGGACGTTGAGCATTCCCTCGCGCTCGTACCACTCTGTGACCATCTGGGGAGTGATGTCGGTGCCGCCGCTCCAGGTACCGGGCCATTGGTCGTCGCTCGCCTTCCACATCGTCGCCAGTTTCTCAGCGTCTTCGGCGATCACGACTTCGCGGATTACAAACTCCTCACTCATCTCGACATCTCCTTCAACAACTTGAGGTAGCTCTCATAGCGGGGCTCCGAGACGTCCCCATTATCCACAGCTTGTTTGATCGCGCAACCGGGCTCCCTGTCATGAACACAGCTTGCGCCATACTTACACTCGCCAAGAACAGGACAGAACTCCGGGAAGAACCAGGGAAGTTCCTCAGGCCGTGCCCGCCAGAGCGCCAGCTCCCGCATGCCCGGCGTATCCACAACCCCGCCGCCGCCCGAGAGCGGCACCATCTCCAGGTGCGTCGTCGTGTGGCGGCCCTTGCCGACCGATCCCGTCCCTACGGCCTTCACACGGAGGCCCAGCCCGGGCTCAAGCGCGT
>JAGHDT010000087.1 GCA_021159805.1 Anaerolineae bacterium | reverse complement strand
TTCGCAAAGGCGGGCCTTGGGGAATAGAACCGGGGGGGAGCCCCGGGGGGTCGCTGGGCGAGCTCCGCGCCGTGCTGGCTATATACAGATCAGCCAGTAGCCGCCAGTGGGAGAAGGTATAGAACGGGCAACACGGGAAGAGCGACGAGGACGACCAGAAAAGGTCCGCGCATCAGGAGGTGATCTGTGGAGTATCGTCAGTTAGGACGCACCGGACTTCGTGTATCGGCACTGGGTTTTGGCTGTGGGTCTGTTGGCGGCCTGTTGGTCCGAGGCGATCACAAGGACATGGTCGAAGCAGTGGCGCGCGCTATCGAATCCGGCATCAACTACTTCGACACCGCCCGCAGCTACGGCAGCGGCAGGTCCGAGACCAATCTGGGCATAGCTGTCAGGGAGCTGGGTGCCGAGCTCTTGATCGGGACCAAGGTTGACCTGCGAACAGAGGAGATGCATGATATCGAGGGCTCAGTCATCGCCTCTGTCGAGGGCAGCCTGAAGCGTCTCGGACGCGATCGCGTTGACCTTATCCAGCTGCACAATCCCATTGCCTCGCAGCGCCGACCCGAGCGCGGCTGGGTCAGTGTTGATGACGCAGAAACCGCGCTCCAGGCCTTTGAGAAGCTCAAGGCGCAGGGCAAGGTAGGCCATTGCGGCATCAACGGATTGGGCGAAACGCCGGCAATCCACAGGTTCATCGCAGCCGGCCTGGCGGATACCACCCAGACAGCCTACAATCTGCTCAATCCCTCAGCAGGTCAGCGAGTGCCGCGCGGCTTCCCCTTCCAGGACTATGAACAGCTCATCGACCGCGCGGTCGAGATGCAGATGGGCACGATCGCCATCCGCGTCTTAGCCGCCGGCGCGCTCAGCGGCTCGATGGCTCGACATCGCACCGCAGCGCAGGGCGTGGGCCCGATTGGCACGAGCGCGAGTTACGCCGAAGATGTCGTGCTGGCGCGCCGGTTCTCGTTCCTGGTGGACGAGGGCTATGTCGACAGCTTGATCGAGGCCGCCATCCGCTTCGTGATCGGAAACACCGCGGTCTCGACAACACTGGTCGGCCTGTCGAATATGGCACAACTTGAGCTAGCCATCTCCTTCGCCAATAAGGGGCCACTCCCCGCCGAAGCTCTCGACCATCTGAACGGCATCTGGGCCAACCTGGCTACTGACTAGAGAGGGGAATCTGGTAAGGTTCATCAAGGTATCCTAGCCTTGGTCTGCTACGATGAAACTCTCACTTATTTTGCCCCTTTCGTGGTCCACAAATAGGGGGTCACTTTGACCCTGGAGACAACGACAACGGAGACCTACACCTGCTCGCCACGTCCAATGCCATTGACGCCGGGGACAACACCACGGTTCCACCAGACACGGTAGATCAGGACGGTGACGGGAACGTCTCTGAACCCCTGCCCTATGACCTGGACAACACACGCCGCTTCACAGATGTGGATGGGGTTACGGACACAGGTAACGGCACGCCGCCCATCGTGGATATGGGCGCCTACGAATACACGCTGCACTATGTATACCTGCCCTTGGTGGCCAGGCAATAGCGGATAGGGGCCGATGCAGATCTCTGAAAGCCGACGCGCATTGCCACGGCCCACAATCTGGGGGGAGTCGCACCGCTGAAACTGGTATAATGCATGCTGATGTACAGCAACGCGACACTACCTAAGGAAAGTATTGATGACTAACCCAGTTGACGGCCACAATCCGCACCTACACAACGCAAGCGAGTTCCCGCAGCTATGATTGTCGACATGCACGTACACACCGACAGATACTCCGCCTGCTCCCATATGTCGCCTGAAGCCATGGCACAGACGGCGATGGCACAGAGTCTGGACGGCATCGTGATCACCGAACACGATACTCTCTGGTCCCAAGATGAGGTACAGGCGCTGCAGGCACAGGTCCCAGCACTCAAGATCCTGCGGGGCATCGAGGTCTCAACCGCGCAAGGCCATGCGCTCTCTTACGGTGTATCCTCTGAGGACGCAGCCGCATTCTACGCACACATGCCCCTTGCAGACTTGACGCACATCGTGCACGATGGTGGCGGCATCGTCATCCTGGCCCATCCGACACGCTATGACGATGATATTCCTCCCGAGGTCTACGACGCAGGCATCGATGGCGTGGAGGCCCTGAGCCTGAACGTACGGATGTACATGGCGCGCGCCATCGAATCCCTGGCGGCTCAACTTGATATACCCAGCATTGCAGGGACCGACGCACACGTCACCGAGTCACTCGGCTTCTACGGCACGGACTTTCAAGACCCTATTGAGACTGAACAGGATCTCGTCGCGGCAGTCAAGGCGCGGGCGTACTCGCTGTGCGGTGATCTCAGCCGCATCACGGCATACAACGAAACTGTCAAAGACCAGGTAGCGCAGATGGAGCATCTGTTGCAGGAAGGGATTTTGTCTCGCAACGAGATCAAGGCGCAATACGGGTTCTCCTTCTCCTTCCAGGAGGGCGTACGCAAAGGACGAGACCTGCATCTACGGATGCCATAGGCTGCACGAGTAGGGAGCAAACAGTGGATCTCGAGGCCAAGACCGAACCGAACGTCAAGCAGGCCGTACCGTTTTTCGGAGTGTCGGACATGGAGGCATCCCTCCGCTATTACGTCGATGGACTCGGCTTCGAGATGACGAAGAAGTGGATCGACAGGGGCAAACTAGCCTGGTGCTGGCTGCAACGTGGGGGTGCAGCCCTGATGCTGCAGCAGTTTCCGACCGAAGGGCACAATGCCTGGGTGCCCCGAGGGAAGGTGGGCGAGGGCGTCTCGATCAACTTCATCTGCGAGGATGCCCTGGCGATCTACCACGAGGTCACCGCCCGCGGGATAGAGGCCGCGACCCCCTTCGTCGGGAACGCCATGTGGGTCACCAGCCTCTCAGACCCCGACGGCTACCACCTGTTCTTTGAGAGCTACACGGACGTACCGGAAGAGACAGTGTATACGGAACCGGAGGGATGACGGCCTTCATTTTCTGAGCCACCCAACGGTGTTGAGGTTGGCAAGCCCGCATAGCTGATTGTTGTGCGATCAACTCAAACAGCGCACTGTTGGGACCTCCGAGTACGAGGGACACCCTTGGCGTCATCGTGTCTATTCACGGCGGCGGGGCTTGATAGGATCAAAGCCGGCTGGGAATCTCGACGAACTCCCCGCCTTTGATAATCGCCTTGAGATACCGCTCCGGATTCTGCAGACACGTCAGGTCAGACAGCGGATCGCCATCCACCACCAGCAGATCGGCCCGCGCACCCTCAGCGACGACACCGATCTCGCCCACTTGGTTGAACAGCTCCGCCGCGACGCAGGTAGCAGAGCGAATGATGTCGATAGGCGATTGCACGCGGGCGCGGATGGCGAACTCGGACAGTTGATGACGCTGCATCTGACCCAGCAGGTCAGTACCATAGGCGATCTTGACCCCTGCCTCGTGGGCCAGCCGCAGCGCCTCGATACCCGCATCCAGTACCGTGTAGACTTTGTCGTTGAGCTCCTTGGGCATGCCGGCCTCCACGCCCTCGCGGACGAGGGCTTCATAGGTCGCCAACGTGGGAACCATAAAGGCACCGTGCTCCAAGAACAGCGCGATGCTGCTCTCGTCAATGAGATTGCAGTGTTCCAGCGAGCGGACGCCGCACCGGATCGCCCGGTTGACAGCACGGGCAGTGTAGGTGTGGCCCGTGCAGTACAGCCCCGCCATCTCTGCCTCCTCGACCGCAGCGCGAATCTCGTCCAGCGAAAACTGCGTGTTCGTGATCCTGTCGGTGGGAGAGGCAACGCCGCCGGACAGCATCAGCTTGATGTGGTGCGCACCCTTACGGATCTCCTCGCGGCAGGCTTTGCGCACGGCGCTGACGCCGTCACACAGATGACCAGGGTCGTGCTCTTCCCCACGTTGCCGCTGGTCACCGTGCCCCCCGGTCTGTGATAGCACCTCACCGCAGAACAGAACGCGCGGCCCGCGGATATGGCCCTCCTCGACAGCCTGGGCCAGCCCATAGTCCGCGCCGCCCTCATCACGCACAGTGGTGAAACCACGCATCAGCATCGCCTCCATCAGACCGGCCGCCCGTATCGCCGTATAGCTGGACGACGTGCGACCAACCTCGGCCAGGTTTGCCGTCCACGCCGTGACGTGAACGTGCGCGTCGCACAGGCCTGGCATCAGCGTCTTGCCCTCCAGATTGATGATGTGCTTTGCATCCGTATCCGCCACGGCAGTGTGCGAAGACTCTATCCGCACGATGCGTCCGTGCGCTATTGTGACGCGTTGGTTGGGGATCAGAGCCCCTTTGATAACGTCCAATACACTGGCATGGTCTAGAAC
>JAGHDT010000377.1 GCA_021159805.1 Anaerolineae bacterium | reverse complement strand
ATGATACACACAACAACCGCCCGGCCTTGACGAGGCCGGGCGGTTGTTGTGTGGTGTTCACACCTTCGCGAACCACTGCTCCTACGTCATCCATAGTTAGGGTCAAACTCGAAGTCGTGTTCGAACACGCTACCCTTTGCGGATGCACAGATAGCGCTCAAAGGCCGCCTCCCAGGCGGCACTGTCACGGGGCTCGAAGGTCTTGACGTCAAAGGACTGTCTGATGACCTGGCGCCCCTCGATCATCGAGCCGAGATGCCCTGTGGCAATCGCCTGGACCATCACGTTGCCCAGCGCCGTGGCTTCCACCGGCCCGGTGACGACGGTCCGCCCGGTCGCATCGGCAGCAAACTGGTCCAGCAGCTCATTCTTGGAACCGCCGCCGATGATGTGGATGGTCTTCAGGTGCTTGCCGGCGATCTCATCCAAGCTCTCGGCCACGCAGCGGTACTCCAGCGCCAGACTCTCCAGCGCGGTGCGCAACAGCGCCCCCTTGGCCTCAGGCACGGCCTGATCGGTCTCCTCACAGAACGCCTGAATGCGCACGCTCATATCGCCGGGGGCCATGAAGCGCGCATCACGGGGGTCGATGAGGGGACCGAATGCCGGCGCTGCCGCCGCCATCTCGACCATCTCGCCATAGTCGTGCTCCTCGCCGGCACGCTGCCACTCGCGTCGCAGCTCCTGCACCAACCACAGCCCCATGATGTTCTTCAGGAGGCGGAAGGTGCCGTCCACGCCGCCCTCGTTGGTCAGGTTATGCGCCAACATCTGCTCGTCGATGACCGGCTGCTTGGACTCAATGCCCATCAGCGACCAGGTGCCCGAGCTCAGATAGATGGCATTATCGGGATCCATCGGCACGGCCGCAACAGCCGATCCGGTATCGTGGGTCGCCGGCGCGATCACGGGCACGGGACCCAAGCCGGTCTCCTCGGCGACGGATGCCAGCAGTGGTCCTAGCACCGTCCCCGGCGGCACAATCTCGCCGAAGATGCGCGTGGGAACACCCAGCTTCTCCAGCATATCATAGGCCCAGTCATTACTCCGCGGATCGTAACACTGCGTGGTCGTGGCGATCGAGAACTCACTCACCTTGCGCCCGGTCAGCCAGAAGTTCAGCAGATCGGGCACATTGAGAAAGGTCTCGGCCGCATCCAGCATAGGAGATCCGGCCTCGGCCATCGCCGTCAGCTGGAAGAGGCTGTTGAACTGCATGAACTGAATGCCCGTGCGCTCGAAGATCTCCTCGCGCGGCACGATCTCAAATGCCGCCGCCATCGCGTGGTCGGTACGACTATCGCGATAGTGGTAGGGATTGCCGAGAAGCGTGTCGTCACGTGCCAACAGACCGAAGTCCACACCCCAGGTATCAAGGCCGATGCCCACCACGCGGTCGCCGTACAGATCGGCAGCCTTGGCCAGGCCAGTCTTGACGTCCGTCCACAGACGCAGGAGATCCCAGAAAAGCGAGCCACGCACGTTCACAGGGCCGTTCGGGAAGCGGTGAACTTCCTCCAGGGCGATGCGCGCGCCATCGAAGTTGCCGGCGACGACGCGCCCGCTCTCAGCACCTAGATCCACAGCCAGGAATACGACGTTCTTGTCAGTCGTCATGGTATCCTCACGCGATAATGAAGTAATCGAGTAGGGAGTAAGCAGTACGGAGTAAGGAGTAAGGGTGCGGAACCGGGAACCTGCGCGCACACGTACCGCTTACTGCTTTCTCCTTACTTCTTACTGCTGTCTTCACTAGAAGTAAGCCTGATAGCCTTCCACACCCAACTGGTCGCGCACAAACTGCAGGGTGCTGCGAAGGGCCGCGTTAACAGGGACACCCTTCTCGCGCACCACGCGCTCCTTGTCGAGCTCTTTCTCGCCGGCAACGTAGATGCGATCCTGGCCGGGTGCCTTGCGGGCCGCCTGCAGAGAGCGTGCGATGTTGCCCACAATCTGCTTGAACTGGCCGAGTGGGATGAAGTGCTCCACGTCGATAGCCATGAAGAAGTGGCCCAGCATGTAGGGGCGCTGGGAACCATCCTCATTGAGGCCCAACAGGTCCTTCATAAAAGGGCCGCCGGACATGGCCGCGGAGAAAATCTCCACCATTGTGGCCAGACCATAGCCCTTGTACCCGGCCAGCGTCTGCGTCTGCCCACCCAACGGCAGCAGTGCAGCCTGGAACTTCGGCAGTTCCTCCAGGATCGCCGCCGAATCCGTCATCGGCCGGCCGTCGGCGTCAATGACCCAACCCTCGGGCACCGGCTTCTCCGCCCGGTCGGCGACCTCAATCTTGCCACGCTGGGCGATCGACGTGGCTCCGTCATAACAGAACGGGTACCCCAGATCAGAGGGAGCGGAAAAAGCAATCGGATTGGTGCCCAGCATAGCCTCGGTGCTGAAGGTGGGCGCGACGGAGGGCCGGGCGTTGGTGAAGGCCAACCCCACCATACCGGCCTTGGCTGCCATCAGCGGGTAATAGCCCGCGATGCCGAAGTGGGTGGCGTTGCGGACCGCCACGCTGCCCATACCGTACTGCCGCGCCTTGCTGATCGCCAACTCCATAGAGCGGTAGGCCGTAGGATGCCCCATCCCGTGATGCGCATCGACCAGCGCGGTGGTCTCGCTCTCTTTGACGATCTCCATCTGCGCATCCGGGAACTGGATACCGGCCTGGATGTGGTCGTAGTAGTACTTGAGGCGCCCTACCCCGTGCGACTCAATGCCGCGCAGATCCGACGTGATCAAGACATCGGCGCAGATCCGGGCATCCTCATCGGAAACGCCCTGCGCCTTGAACACATCCACCATGAACCTCTCGATAACGTCAACCGGAATACGCTCAACTTCCTCTGCCATGACTTTCACCCCTTACAACTAACAGGACTGTACTAGATGATGAAGGTACCGGGATTCAGACGGCCATCGGGGTCCCACTGGCGCTTGATCGCTTGCGCAAGGTCAAGCCCCTGCGGCCTATATCCCCAGATATCGTCAACGCCCATCTGAGGCACGCGTGCCCGCTGAGGGCGTGCCCGTAGAGGGCCTACCCTGAGCAGGACAGCATACCCACCGCAGGACAGGGCCCGGCGGCGCAGACCGTCAAGATCCAGGTCGCCGCGGAGGAAGAGCTGCCCCTGAGCGAAGTCCACGACGGCCGAACACCCGTCTGTCAACGCCGCCGTCGTCTGTGCAAAGCCCAGCAGCTCCTTCGGCGCCACGCCGACGCGCACCAACCGCTCCGTGCCCGTTACCGGCGCACGCATCCAGCTAGCCCACGCTTGGCTCCCCGACACATCGAATGAGACCAACGCAGTGACGCCATACTTGCCCGCCAGAGCGCGCACGTTGCCAAGTTCGGCTGTTACGTCCTCCGGGAGTCCTTCGGCGGTGTAGAGCAACACGTAGTCCGAATTCACACCGGGGATCGACCGTCCATTGCAGAGCGTGACCGCGGATGCTACCAGCGCTTCCCGCAGGAACCCGGGGCCCCACGCCAACCCATCGGCCATCGTGGGCACCGGCACCGCCAGGGTCTGGGCCAAACGCGGCTGGGGACTGAGCTTGAACGTAACGTCAGTGATAAAGCCCAGAGTGCCGTGGGAACCGATGAAGAGCTTGGTCAGGTCATAGCCCGCCACGTTCTTCATCACCGGGCGCCCGGCGCGGATGATCCGTCCGTCGGGCAATATGGTGGTCATCGCCAGCACCAGATCTCGCACGCCGCCGTAGCGCATACGCAGCGGCGCGTTGAAACCGCTGGCCACAGTGCCGCCGACCGTGGCCTCGGGCCACGGGGAGAGCATTGGCACCCACATACCATCCTCAGCTAGCACCGCCTGCAGATCAGAGAGACGTGTTCCCGCTCCGACCTTCACATAGAGATCGTCGCGGGCGTACGTCTGCACACCAGCGAGAGCCGCCGAACTCAGGGTCACATCGGCCGGCCCGAAGAGCGTCGACTTCGTGCCACCGCCGCGGATCCGGATAGACTTGCCGGCTGCGGAGAGACCACACAGGACGTAGGAAGCAGCCTCGACCGTGTCAGGCTCGACCGTGGGGGCGTCCAGAACCAGAGGCCTGGCGCTTTCCAATGGCGGCGTGCAGACGAGCAGCGACTCGTCCTTGGGGAAGACCTTGCCCGGGTTCAGAAACCCATTGGGGTCAAAGATCTCTTTGAGCTCGTGCATCGCCGACAGCTCTTCCTCGCTATACATCAAGGGCATAAACTCCTGCTTCTCGATGCCGATACCATGCTCACCACTGATAGTACCGCCCTTGCTGACGAAGAGCTCCGACATGCGGCGCCCACCCTCGTGGAGCCGGGCCAGGAACTTCTCGTCCTCAGGCTCGTAGACCAGCACCATAGGATGCAGATTGCCGTCCCCAGCGTGAAGCAGGAAAACCACATCCAGATCAAGCTCCTCACAGATCTGAATCACCTCGCGCAATGTCTCCGCCAACTTGCTGCGCGGGACAGAGCCATCCACCGTGTAGTGATCCAACGCCACCCGGGCCAGTGAGCCTGCCGCGCTCTTGCGGGCGAACCAGATCTCCTCGCGCTCCGCCTCGGTTTGTGCCACTCTCAACTCCGTTGCGCCATTCGCGCTCAATACCGCAACGACCTCCTCCATCTGCGGCGCGAGGCTTTCCGGGTGCCCGTCCAGATCGATGATCAGGACAGCACCCGCATCGATAGGCAGCCCAGGGTGATTGTACTCCTCGACCAAGCGCATCATCCTCTGGCCCATCATCTCCATCGTCGCAGGCACGAGCCCCTTCGCGATCACAGCAGAGACAGCCTCACCGGCCTGCGCCACGGAGTCAAACGCAGCTAGCAGCGTCTGCACAGCCGGCGGATTGCGCAGGAGACGTACGCTCGCCTCCGTCATCAAGCCCAGCGTGCCCTCTGCCCCCGTCAGCAGACCGACCAGGTCAACCTCGGGATAGTCAAAAGCCCGGCCGCCCAGCCTGACGGCACGACCGTCGGCCAGCACGACCTCCAAACCCGTCACATAATTCGTGGTCACACCGTATTTGAAGCAGTGCGGGCCACCGGCATTGGCGGCGATGTTCCCGCCAACCGTCGCCGAGCGACCGCTGGCGGGATCTGGCGGAAAGTAGAGCCCCTTGCCCTTAACGATCTCATCAAGCGTCAGATTGACAATGCCCGGCTGCACCACCGCACTGCGGCCTTCAACATCCAGCTCCACCAACTCTTTCATATGTGAGAAGGTCAGCAGCAAGCCCTCGCGGAGGGCCACCGCACTGCCGGCGAGGCCGGTGCCCGCGCCACGGGCGATGACCGGCACTCCATTCGCCGCCGCCCAAAGCACAATCGACTGCACGTCGGCGGTGCTGTAGGGGAAGACCACGCCTGTAGGCGTGCTACGGTCCATCCCGCCGTCAACGTTGTAGGTCAACAACTCCACCGTGTTGTCCACCACCTGGCCCGATGTCAACAGGCCTTTGAGCGGATTGAGAGGCGAATCGTCGTGGCGGTCCAGACGACGCGCCTGCCAGGCCAGCCACCGGCTCGGCAGCTTGGCCGAGGCAAAGAGCTGCTTGGGGTGCTTAACCGGCTCGATGAGGCGCTCCAGCGCCTTGCCTCCGGCGTGCTCGGCGACCGTGTAGGAGAGGTCGAGCATCTCGGCAACATGCAGCGCCTTGGTGTTGAGGCGCGCACGCCGCACCCCCGCGACCAGCTGCATATGACACCCGGTGTTGCTGGTGACCAGCACGTCAGCCCCCGTGGCCGCGATATCCTCCATCTTGACATCCAATACGGCGTTAGCCATCTCACTCTGCACAATATTATAGATACCGGCGCTGCCACAGCAGTATTCCGGGTGCTTGAGCTCGATGAGCTCAAGCCCTGGGATCATCTTCAGCAGCTCCCGCGGCTGATCGATCACACCCTGACCGTGGCGCAAGTGACACGAATCAGAATAAGTCGCCCGGACGTTGAGCGCCCCCGTCAATGGGACGTGGAGATGCTCGTACATAAACTCGCCAAAGTCCTTCACCTTGGCAGCGAAGTCTTCTGCCCGCTCCGCGTAAGCAGGGTCATCCCCCAACAGATCCGGATACTCCCGAAGCGTCAGACCACAGCCCCCAGCGTTGTTGACGACGACATCATAGGGCTCGAAGGCCTCGATGTTCTGACGCGCGAGCTCCTGTGCCAGCTTCTCTCCGCCCGTGTGCCACTGGGCGGCGCCGCAACAGGTCTGGGACTGCGGAAAGTGGACCTCGTAGCCGTTGCGCTGCAGGACACGTATCGTTGCCGCGTTGATCCCGGCCAGGAACGCCTCCTGAACACAGCCATAGAAGAAAGCCACAGTGCCACGCTTCTCCCCGATCGCCAGCGCAGGCTCACTGGTGTCAAGATGCGGCCCAGAAATCGGCGGCAGGATACCCTCCATAGCGTTGAGGGGCTTGGGCAGGATGTTCAGCGTTCTCACCAACCACTGCACCCCCGATACCTCATACAGCCACATCAGCCGCGCGAGCATCTTCATCTGGCCGATGTGGGGCATCAGCTGATACATACCCACCCAGCGTACGAACCGCTCGGCCAGACCGGGCTCGCGCAACTCCTCTACCGCGATCCGCGCGCCCTCGATGAGCTTGCCGTATTGCACGCCGGAGGGACAGGCGGACTCACAAGCGCGGCATTCGAGGCAGAGGGTGATGTGTTCGGAAAAAGTCGTCAGGAACTCCTCCCGGCTGACCTGGCCATCGACAGCAGCCCGCATCAATGCAATGCGACCGCGCGGCCCATCCATCTCTGTGCCAAACACCGCATATGTGGGGCAGGCCTGGAGACAGAGGCCACAGTGCACACACTTGTCCAGCAACTCACGATATTCGTCGGTCAGCATCTTGGGAATCTCAAGCACAGGCAGGACCTCCAATAGAGTATTCGGGTGCGCACCGGGCCGAAAGGCGGTACGAAGATGATCTCACAGGGCGCATTGTACCATCACCGTGCCGATTCGCACAACCTGAGCTGCAATGAGGCGTGTTTCACCATTCTGGATCACCGGCCTCTCCCGGAATACGGGCCATGCGCATACGCACACCGCGCAGCATAAGAATGCAGCGCAAAGAGCAGAGT
>JAGHDT010000355.1 GCA_021159805.1 Anaerolineae bacterium | reverse complement strand
GACCTACGCAGACTGGTACGGATAGGCGGCTCGCTGTTGTTGTGGCACGTACAGGGCAGCAGCGGGAAGTGCAGCGTCCGCGCAGATAGAGAACGAGGCGGCCCGGGGGCCGCCTCGTGAATCTCTTAGGCCTGACAGTTACTTGGCGTACTCGACTGCGCGGGTCTCGCGGATGACCGTCACCTTGATCTGACCGGGGTACTCCATAGACTCCTCGATCTTGCGGGCCACCTCGCGGGACAGACGCAGGGCATCTAGGTCGTCGACCTCGCCGGGGCGGACAATGAGACGGATCTCGCGGCCGGCCTGGATGGCGAATGATTCCTCGACGCCCTTGAAGGACCGGGCAATATCCTCCAGCCCACGAATGCGCTTGATGTAGAACTCGAGGCTCTCACGACGAGCACCGGGCCGAGCACCGGAGATGGCGTCAGCGACCTCGACGACGACGGCCTCAATGCTCTCCTGCTCGGACTCGTGGTGGTGCGCCGCGATGCAGTTGACCACAGCCTTAGAGATACCGTACCGGCGCGCCAACTCCGCTCCGATGGTCGCGTGAGTTCCCTCGACCTCGAAGTCAACCGCCTTGCCGATATCGTGCAACATACCCCCAAGGCGCGCCACATCGGTATTCGCGCCCAACTCGGCCGCCAACAGACTGGACAGTTTGGCAACCTCCACAGCGTGCCCAAGCTAGTTCTGGCCGTAGCTCGTGCGGAAGTACAGCCTGCCCAATAGCTTCATCAGCTCCGGGTGCAGGGTGGGAATGTCGGCCTCGTAGACCGCACGCTCGGCTTGCTCCCGCATGATCTGATCGACCTCTTTTGCGGCCTTCGCCAGCACCTTCTCAATGCGGGCCGGGTGAATCCGCCCATCGGCGACCAGGTGGTGCATCGCGCGTCCGGCAACCTCGCGGCGAACGGGATTGAAGGAAGAAATCGTAATTGTTTCGGGCGTGTCATCGACGATGACATCGACGCCGGCCTTCTGCTCAAATACACGAATGTTGCGCCCGCCCCGACCGATAATGCGTCCCTTGAGCTCATCAGAGGGGATTTCCACCGACTTCGTCGTCAACGCGGCAACCCGCTCAGTCGCCAAACGTTGAATTGAGGTGGTGACGATCTTGCGGGCACGCTCATCAGACTGCTCTTTCGCCCGCAGCTCCTCCTCACGCATAACCCGGGCCATATCCTGCCGGGTCTCCTCAGCCACCCGCTCAAGCAACACCCCGCGGGCCTCCTCGACAGTCAGATTCGCGACCCGCTGCAGCTCTTCCATGTGCTCGGCCTCGGCCTCTTCGAGCTTGTTCAAGCGCAGGTCCAGCATGCCCTGCCGCTTGTTCAGCTGCTGCTCGCGGTGATCGATACGCTCCTGACGCCCATCAACCTGTTCTCGGCGCTTCTGGAGGCGGTCTTCCCCCCGACGGAGCTGCTGAGCCCTTCCCTCAATTTCCGTCTCAAGCTCCTGGCGAAGCTCCAACGCCTCATCTTTGGCGTTGAGCACGATGTCGCGAGCCTGCTTCTCGGCCTCCCCCAACAAGCGCGTGCGCATCGCCTCCAGGTTGCCAAGCTCCTGCTGGAAACGCTGTTGGCGGATCAGATATCCTAGCACACCGCCCCCGACCAAACCAAGTATCAGAGCAATGACACGCCATATCCATGCATTCATTCAGTCCTCCTCGCTTCTGTCATCAATAAGTTGAGGGAAGTCCTGGGAAACGAGAATCTCCTGGATCAGACCACTGGAGAAACCACGTCTGGCCAAACGAGCGTACAAACGGCGACGAAATTGATCGGGGGGTAGATGCTGCAAACGACGCGCTTGCGCGTGCGCCACTTTGCGCACAGCTGCAAGCTCATCATAGTCATCCAACGCTTCCTCGATCGTCTCCGAAGCCACGCCTTTCTGCTGAAGCTCATAGTGCAGCATCCGCCCACCTCGCGGGCGGAATCGAGCACGGTTGTCGATCCAGTACCGCGCGAACTCAGCATCATCCACCAAGCCCACACGATTCAGACGAGCAAGCACTTCTTCAACTGCGTTTTCCGGGAACCCCTTCTTCAGAAGATACTCCCTTAGTTCAGCTTCACTTCTCGGGCGATAAGAGAGGTAATCCAGTGCCCGATGGTGTGCTCGCTCCAACCCGTCAGCAGACGTCAGCTCGGCAATCGCCTCGTCAGACAGCCATGTGCCTATCTTGAGATTGGCTGCAACCAAGCGCGCCAAGCCGAACGCAAACTCACCCTCCAGGTAAACATTCACTCGATCTCTGGATCGTTTCTGAGACTCCAGAGAGGTAATCCTGCCGGCCATACGACTTCCTTAGTAACGCAAAACGGCTATGGCGACGGTGCCATAGCCGTTGATCATGAATAGCAGAAGAACGCTGCTGACTAGCCTAAGATCACGCAGAGGTCTCTAAGAAACCTGGCGCGAGCACTACGACTAAGCGACACCTGGACCTGCTGAGGTGTCGTATCAGAGCCACTTCGCATTTCACAAAGACAAACTGCGGGACAAACCCACAGCCTTCGATAATCACAACAGCGCCGGCAACCTGCCACCCGGAGACTGCGCAAACTCTCGGAAACAACATAGACGCAGACGGCACGCACCAAGAGTCCGAATAGACCACTCCTGCAGCCTGCCTGCAAACCGGTGTTAGCTTCCCCGTCGCGATTCTTCTCGAACTCAGACCACCCTTACGGTCGCCATTCAGCGTTGGGATTGCATCGGTCCAGCAAGCTCAGAGCGTCTCTGGCCTCAACAGCCAATCTCCTCCACTTCCATACTAATAGACACATTGTACACTACTCTACAGTAAAAGGAAATAGGCCGCCCTTCAAAAAGAGGCCTTGGTCTCTTGCCAGGAGCGACTTTCAGATTATAATAAGTTCCATTGTGCGCCACCCTAGCTCAAACGGCAGAGCAGACGCTTCGTAAGCGCCAGGTTCTGGGTTCGATTCCCAGGGGTGGCTCAAGGAGCCCCGACACACCGGGGCTCTTTCAATATGCGGGGACCCACTGTCAATGCGGATCAAGCACAGTATGAGCAGGCTCTGGACTGGATTGGGAAACCAGACACTGGCTGTCCTGACCTTGGTCTTCCTGCTCAGCATCCAGATTGCCGCATTCGCCCTGCCACAGATTCCCGTTCCCCCCAGCGAGAGCACAGCCTTCAGCCGCTGGCTCGCAGAACTCCAACCCAGCCTCGGGAGTCACACCCGGCTCCTGGCCTCTCTGGGCCTGCTGACCCTTCGCGGATCCTGGCTTACGCGCCTGGGACTGGCGCTTCTCACCTTGGTTGTCGCCGCCAACCTCGACGCTCTTCGCGAATCCTGGGAAAAACCGCTTCGATCACGTTCCCAGATCGGCCGGCTGCTGATCTGCGTGGGCGGCATCCTGATCATTGGCGGCTGGGGCGGACAGATGCTCTGGGGATGGCGCGACCCCGAGGTGATTGCCTGGCCCGAGAATGACATCGTACTCCCTGAGCGTGACGTATCCATCGCACAGCCACGGGGCCCTCTATCTATATGGACGAGGCAGGTCGGGCTCTACACGCTCACACGTGGGCAGCGAATCGGCCTGGAAATGCAAGTTGCCGGCGCCGGCAAGACCCAGCTGGGCCTGCTTCCCTCGGTTAACGAAGCCCCTCAAGATTCGCTGCGTATCGCATTCACCACGGGGAACCCTGAAGCCTTCTTCGCCGTTCCCGAAGCGGGGCTGATCTTTCGCCTGAACCAGCTACCCGACGCCATCCAGATCCAGGCCTACCGCAGCGCCAGTGGGGATCTACTTGGTGAGCACCGGCTTCAGGCCGACGACTACGAATCCACCCTTGACATCGACGGGGTCACAGCCACCATCGTCTGCACACTTCTCCCACGCTACGAGGTGGTCTACAATCCAGGTGCGGTCCTGGAAGCCGTGGGGCTGGGGCTCTTTGCTAGTGGGAGCCTGCTGATAGGAAAGCCGTCCGCATCTGGGCAGACCGACGACGAGCCCGACATCACAGAAGGCACGGCGAACGAGCGAGGGTAACAGATATGCACTGTGTGATTATCGGTGTAGCGGGCGGTACCGGTTCGGGGAAAACAACGGTGGCTCGCAACATCCTTGACCGGGTTGGGGCCGAGCACATCGGCTATATTCCCCACGACGCTTACTACAAGGACCTACGACATCTTCCCAGGTCGGAGCGCGCAAAGGTAAACTTCGATCATCCAGACTCCCTGGAGACATCGTTGCTGATCCACCACCTGCGGCAACTGCGTCAGGGCAACCCTGTTGAGATCCCCGTCTACGACTTCACCATCCACACACGGACCGACAAGACCGAACACATCGACCCCGCGCCCATCATCCTGGTCGAAGGTATCCTGATCTTCGTGGAACCCGAGCTGCGGGACGAATTCGACGTCAAGCTCTTCGTCGACACCGATGCGGATATCCGCTTCATCCGCCGGCTGCGCCGCGACATCTATGAACGAGGACGCGACTCTGAATCCGTCATCCAGCAATATCTGAAGACCGTGCGCCCGATGCACCTGGAGTTCGTCGAACCCAGCAAACGCTACGCCGACGTCATCATCCCCGAAGGCGGCTTCAACGAAGTCGCCATCGAGATGATCGCCGCGCGGATCCGCGGGTTGTTGGGGGAGTAGACATCATGTCCGCTCACGCGCGTGCGCGCACACCGCGCACGAATGGAATTGGCACCGCGAACCCACAGGGTTCATCAGACGGTCAAGCTAACAGCTTGTCCCCGCTGAGGGGAGCTTAACCTACATCAGGTCTAAATGTAGGTTAAGCTGTTAGCTTGACCATCTGCTCGACGGCAGAAGGCGCTGTTTTCGAAGTAGACATATTTCCGGTGCCCTCTCCCATTCCGTCCGCGGAGTATGGGGGAGGGCGCGGGCTCAGAAGCCCGTTGGTGAGGGCTCTGCGGGGGTTATTTTCGAAGTAGGGATAGCGGAGGGACACAGGTTTGACGGCACAGGATAGCCTGGCTAAGCGCACCATCTCCTCGACGGCATAGCAGACTGCTGCAGCAGGGTGCACAATAGGCCAAGAGTAAGATGAGACAGCCGATTCGCCCAGAAGGTCTCCCTTTCGGCCAGTGGTCGAACTTTACTCCTCAGTCGTTCTCGGTACAATCCAACGTAGAGCAGCGCGACAAGTGCATAGCATAGTAGAAGTCATTGTTGATGGGAAGAACGCGCTTCGGAAATAAGGAAGAATAAGAGAATAGAGAATCAGCGAATGAGCGAGCAAGCGAAAGAGCGAGTAAGCGAGAGAGCGAGACGCAGAGGGTGCGACAGAGCTAAGTGCGAGATGAGCCGGCGCCCGCAGTCCTCTCATCGCGACGGAATCGCGGCCCTAAGGGACTGGTACCAGGCCAATCAGGCATAGGCCGGGGAGGTGATGACAACATGACTTCCGCGGTTACCCAAGAGAGGGTATTGGTTCTTGAGCCCGGTCGGGCGGAGAAGAATTACTGGTCTGATCTATGGCACTACCGGGAGCTCTTCCTGATCCTGGCCTGGCGCGACATCTCCGTGCGCTACAAGCAGACCATCATCGGGGTAGCCTGGGCGATCATCAGGCCATTCCTGACCATGGTGGTTTTCTCTGTGGTCTTTGGCAGACTGGCCAACCTGCCCAGCGATGGGGATGCACCCTACCCTCTGCTCGTCTTTGCAGCGATGCTGCCCTGGACCTTTTTTTCCAATTCATTGGGGCAGGCCTCCAACAGCCTGATCGGCAACGCCAATCTGATCAGCAAGGTTTACTTCCCCCGGTTGATCATTCCCACGGCCACCATCGTCACCGCTTTCGTCGACTTCCTGATCCGCTTCGTCATCCTGCTGGGGCTGATGCTCTATTATTGGTACGCTCCCGGCTGGAACATGCTGCTATTGCCGCTCTTCATCCTGCTGGCATTGCTGGCCAGCCTGGGGCCGGGCCTCTGGATCACGGCGCTCAATGTGAAGTACCGGGATTTCCGCTACGTGATCCCGTTCATTGTGCAGTTCGGGCTCTACGTATCGCCCGTCGGCTTCAGCAGCAGCGTCGTCCCGGAGCAGTGGCGCCTCCTTTACAGCCTCAACCCGATGGTGAGCGTCATCGATGGCTTCCGCTGGTGCATCCTGGGCGGGGACAGTTCCATCTACTGGCCCGGCTTCGCCCTCAGTCTTGGTATCGTCGCCTTCTTCCTCTGGCTGGGCATCAGCCGGTTCCGGAAGATGGAGAAGACCTTTGCGGATATGATCTAGGAGTTTCAAGGGCCAGGTTTCAAGGGTTAAGGGGGCAAGATGGCGTATGGGTCGTTTGAGGATCTGGAGGTGTGGAAGCGGGCTTGTCAGTTGGCCGTGCGCATGTACGAGTTGCTGCGAGAGTGTAAAGACTATGGGTTGAAAGGCCAGATGACGCGAGCAGCGGTCTCCGTTGCGTCCAACATTGCCGAAGGGGCTGAGCGAGATAGCCGCGCTGAGTATGTGCGCTTTCTACATATCGCCAAAGGCTCAGCCGCCGAACTGCGCACCCAGGTCTACATTGCCCAACGCATCGGCGTCCTGCCCGATCCAGAAGCCCAATCACTCATCGCCGAGCCAAAAGAGATCTCATCCATGCTCCACGGCCTCATCAAATACCTTAAGACTTAAACCTTCAAACTTGAAACTTGGAACTTAAACCTTATGTCTGACATCGTCATCAAAGCCGAACACCTCGGAAAGAAATACACCATCGGCCACCAGGCCACGAACGGTCGCTACTTGGCCCTGCGAGATGTCGTGATGCAGAACGCGCGCAGCTTCTGGCGCGTCAGCAAAGACCTGGTGCGCGGCAAGCCCATCATCTTGGGCGACGACCTGGAGGAGATCTGGGCACTCAAGGACGTCAGCTTCAACATTCGGCGCGGGGAAGCTGTCGGCATCATCGGCCGCAATGGCGCAGGCAAGTCCACGCTGCTCAAGGTCCTGAGCCGCATCACCGAGCCAAGCGCAGGCCGCGTGACGATCAAAGGACGGGTGGCTAGCCTGCTGGAGGTAGGGACCGGCTTCCACCCGGAGTTGACCGGTCGGGAGAACATCTACCTCAACGGCGCCAT
>JAGHDT010000433.1 GCA_021159805.1 Anaerolineae bacterium | reverse complement strand
TGACATTCCTCTGCATATGTGGGTCTTCCCCGCCAACGAAGACGCCGCGCTCCCCGACGTCTTTGCGCAATATGCTGTGACCGCGGATGCGCCGGCTGTTATCTCCGCTGATGCGATCGAGCAGAATCGTGAGGCGTGGATTGAAGCCTGGACCGACGTGGTCCTACGATGACGCACCGTTGAAGCCTCGCTTTCGGAGCCAAGGAGGTAAGCAGGGATCCGACGGGGCGCGTGGCCGGTCGGTCGCGGCCTACGCGCTGCTTGTCGTTCCCTTTGTCTTCCTGTTGATCTTCTACTTCTATCCGTTGGTGGGGATCGCCAGAGCCAGCCTGCTGGGGCTCGATCACCTGGACCTGGCGCCTTTGATGGCGCGTCTGATCTCACCCGGCATCTTGCGGGTCATCAGGTTCACATTTTGGCAGGCGCTTCTATCCACGGTGCTGACCCTGGTGCTGGCGCTTCCAGGCGCCTATGTCTTCGCGCGCTACCGTTTTCCCGGCAAACAGATGATCCAGGCACTGGTCACCGTGCCATTTGTGCTCCCCGCAGTGGTTGTGGCGGCTGCTTTCAACACGGTACTTGGCCCGACATCGGGACTGAGCCGTTGGCTTGGGGTGGATCTTCGCTATACGCTGGCTGCGATTCTGATCGCGCACGTCTTCTACAACTACGCGGTTGTGGTGCGGATGGTGCGCGGATTCTGGTCCACGCTTGATCCCTACCTGGAAGAGGCGGCGCGCACACTGGGGGCATCGCCGTGGCGTGTCTTCTGGGAGATCACGCTGCCGCTGCTCCTCCCCGTCGTTGTCACGGCTGGGGCCTTGGTCTTTATCTTCTGCTTCACCAGCTTTGGCGTCGTCCTCATCCTGGGCGGACCGCGGTTTGCCACACTGGAAGTGGAGATCTACCGGCAGACGATCAACTTCGCGAACTTACCGCTGGCGGCAGCACTTTCTCTGATGCAGATACTGTTTACGCTGGTGATGACATCGGTCTATGCGCGGCTGCAACGGCATATCTCGCGGCCCCTGGAACTGAAGCCCCAATGGGCGACCGAGCGCAGCCCTCGGACGCCGTTGGAGATCGGTTTTTTGGCAGTCAATATCCTCGTAATGGTAGTGCTGCTTGCGCTGCCTCTGTTGACCCTCGTGATTCGATCCTTTGGTGCCGGCCTGCAGTACTACGCGACGCTCTTTGAGGATTCCCGACAGGGGGTCTTCTATGTGCCACCCCTCGCGGCTGTGGGCAACTCTCTGAAGATCGCGCTGATGACCACAGGGTTGGCGCTGGCCTTGGGGCTGATGACGTCGCTGGCGACCTACCGGCGCGGCAGCAGCTGGCTGATCGATGCGCTCTTCATGCTGCCGCTGGGGACGTCAGCGGTTACGCTTGGGCTGGGGTACTTGCTCACTATGGATCGCCCGCCGCTGGCACTTCGTGGGACGGTTGCACTGATCATGTTTGCCCATACGCTGGTCGCGCTGCCTTTCGTGGTGCGAAGCATCCTGCCCTCGTTGCAGTCGATCCAGCCGAATCTACGTGAGGCTGCCGCGTTGTTGGGAGCCTCGCCCGTCAGGGTGTTGGCCGAGGTGGAACTCCCCATCGCTTGGCGGGCGCTCGCTGTTGGCGCGGTCTTTGCCTTTACGATTTCGATGGGTGAGTTCGGTGCCACGTCGATGATTGCTCGGCCGGAGATGCCGACCATTCCGGTCGCGATCTACCGTTTTCTCTCGCGACCTGGGTCCCTCAACTATGGCCAGGCATTGGCGATGTCGACGATCTTGATGGTTGTGTGTGTGGTTGGGTTTGTCGCCATCGAGCGGCTCCGCCCACCGGGGCCTCAGGCGTTCTAGGGTCTGGGGGGCATGATGACGTTTCTTGAGATTGACGCTATCTGCAAGACGTATGACGGCGCGCCACTATTGCGGGACGTCTCGCTGAGCGTTGAGCGTGGCGAGATCATCAGCCTTCTTGGCGCCTCAGGCAGTGGCAAGACGACGCTGCTGCGCATCATCGCCGGACTGGAAGTCAGTGAGTCCGGCCGCGTATTGCTTGACGGTCAGGATATGACCCATATCCCGGTACATCAACGGGGTGTTGTCCTGATGTTCCAGGAGTACGCGCTTTTCCCTCACCGCACGGTGGCCGAGAATGTGGGGTTTGGGCTGCGGATGCAGGGCCGGCCACGGTCTGAGATCCAGGCGCGAGTGAGTGAGATGCTGGGGCTGGTGGGGCTGGCAGGATTCGATGGGCGTAGTGTGGTGCAACTGTCGGGTGGTGAACGCCAGCGTGTGGCGCTGGCGCGCAGCTTGGCGCCGGAACCAGGGCTGTTGCTGCTGGATGAGCCCCTGGGGTCCCTGGACCGCAACTTGCGCGAGCGGCTGCTGGAGGACCTCGCGTTGATCCTGCGCCGAGTAGGCGTGACTGCTATCGTCGTGACCCACGACCAGACCGAGGCTTTCTCCCTGGCCGATCGTGTGGCGCTACTCCACGATGCGCGTGTGGTGCAGGTAGGGGCGCCCGAGACGATTTACCGGCGTCCGGCCACCCCTTGGGTTGCGCGATTTCTGGGTCTGACTAATCTCCTGCCGGCAGTGAGGGTGGCACGTGATCAAGTTGACACCGCGCTGGGCTCGCTGAGCCTTGACTCGGCACAGTGGACCGTTGGGACCGCGTCCACGGACGGATACGGCCGGGGGATAGTTCTGATTCCCCCTTGGGGGATCCATCTCACAGACGAAGGTGCAAGGGCAAATGTATTCACCGCGACGGTGAGCCGTGCGATCTTCCAGGGGCGCACGACCGAACTCTGGCTGCGCACCGGCGAGACAACCCTGGCGCTCACCCTGGAGTTGACGGACGGGACACCTCGGGTGGGAGCCGCCGTGCGCGTCTGGATAGACCCGGGCACGCTCTGCTGGTTTCAGTCCGATCCAGAAGCGCCGCCGGACGCGGTGACGCAGATGAGATCATAGGCTGCGGCAAGCGCGCGTCTGTCCGAACTTGCCCCACCGGTAGTCTCGAACGGCGACGCCATCGTGGCGTGGATCAGCTCCAGCGTGAGGGTTGACCCGCGCTGGAGGATCTCCTGAGGGATCTCAATCTGCACATCCGTCCAGCTCTGCGGCAGGGGGGCACGGCCAATGACGTGCCCCCCTGCGCTGAGCGTGAGGATCTGGTCAGCTGGATAGGCAAGGGCGCGGAGATGCAGGGTCTGGGCGTCCGCCGATGGAAGGGTGAGCCGCACGGTGCTGGTCAGTTCGGTCCCGGCCCAACGTGCTGTCGTGCCGACGATCTCCTCAGAGCGGAACCACCCTTGCCCAAGGTACCGTCCATCGGCATCTGAGCCCAGATCGATACATCCGTCCGGCGGCATGTCCAGCGCCTCGGGGGGAACGAGTTCGGACGGGGTCAGTATCTGCACTCTCACCTGGTCGTGCTGGGTGTGAATCCGTCTATCACGCGAGAATGTGAGGTCGTCCAACACGACGAGCGTCCCCTCCCTGGTCAGCGTTGCCATCGCCTCGGTGGTGAACTGGTCTCGATCAAGCACGGCCACGTAGCTATAACCTGAAGCGAGGGCGGCTGTAACCGCCTCCGGATTGAAGGTGTAGAGATATGCCAGCGGGTAATTCGGGAGCTCAACCTGGGCGGCACGGAATGAGCCTGCTGCCGCGACCAGGGTCTCGCTGGCGGGATAGTGGCCTCGAATGTAAGCTGCGGCTTGGGCCGGCGGTGCGAGTGTCTGTGACAGCGAAGTGACCCAGGGCACGGTCTGCATGAGCAGTGCCAGGCTGGTAACCAGCATTGTGGCTGTTCCGGCGAGCGGTCGGTTTCCGATACGCGCCCAACCCGAGGCGATCAGCAATGCAAGGGGTGGGATCAGCGGAAGAAGCAGCCGCGGACGATCCAGCGCCTCAATAACCAGGATCTGTAGGGCGATGGTCAGCGCCCAAAGCCCGAGCCATCGGGTTCGGGGTCGTTGCCAGTCGGCGTAGATCAGTCCGGGGAGCACCACCAGTGCCAACCCGACGTAGCGCCAAGATGTTCCCGGGGGGAATGGTGGAGTGACTCCAACGCCGATCAGGGATGTCAGCAGCGTGTCCCCGAACGCGAACAGCCTGATGCGCAGTGCTTGGGGGATGGGCTCGGCCATACCCAGCAGTGAGTCTGCTCTGCCGACGTGCGTGGCGTGTGCGCGGATGTGGTCAATGTAGGCTGAGAGCCCCCCCGTGGCGCCGGCTGTGGGGATGAGCCAGACCAGGCTGCCGGCGATGACGAGCACTGTGGCTCCAATCCAAACCTTCAGCGAGCGCCGGTGCACCAAATCATCGATGAAGATGGCCAGGACCAGCAAGCCTACAGGAAGTGCGTTTTGAGGACGCACGCCGAATGCGAGTCCGGTCACCAGCGCTGCAGCAATGGGCGGCGTGGGGCGAGACAGGGTGATCTGCCGGGTACGCCAGGCGACCCACTGCCAGAGGCTTAACAGGGTGATGGCCAACCCGGGCATATCGCTTAGAGCTTTCTCACTCGTCAGCCAGCTCATTGGGATCAGGGCAAAGAGCAGAGCGCCAAACGCAGCCGTTAGCGGACGGTCCGGGTCGAACACCTGTCCAAGACGACATACAAGAAACGTCGCCATCGTGCCGCCTAGGGCGCTGAGCCACGTCAGTGCTGCGACCTCGCTGGGCGATACCGCGTAGAGTGCGCGTGCCAGCGCGACATAGACCGGGAATCCCGGCGGCTGGGGCTGTTGCAGCGTAAGATCGAAGTGCTCAAGGGCCAGCGCGAAGCTGTAGCTGTCGAAGTCGTCCAGACCAAGGCTGCGGAAGGGAAGGTAGAGCAGCAACGTGGTGGCCAGGACCACGATGGGTAGTATCCAGCCTCGGGGGAGAGGTCCCGCCGAGCGACGTGGCAATTGCTTGGTCATTGGCAAGGAGTATACACGCTCCCAGTTACGTTGACAACGCATCTCCGTATGCTATAATTTCGGCGTGTTTGGTGTTTGATCTCTCGTGAATGTGGTCGCCGCCGGCGCTGAGTAGTCTTGCGACGCTGGCGGTTGGTTCTGTTATGTCATACGCGAGAGTCCATTTCAAGAAACAGGACTGTGTGCTGTGCACAATCAATTCCAAGGAGGCACAAGCTCATGATCGGTAAGAAGCTCAAGATAGTGACGTCGCTGATGCTGGTGGCGTTCACCCTGGTTATGTTGCTCCCGGCTCTGGCGGTTCAAGCTGCTGAGGCAGAGAGCCCTTATCGCCAGGATGCCGGAACCAACCTGCTGGTTAATCCCGGCTTTGAGGGTATTGGTCGATCTATTGACAACTCTCTGCCGAACTCCGGCAACTGGACCCGTGACACTTTCACCGGCGCCCAATACGGCGAGATTTTCACGCCGGAGGGTTGGGTGACGTGGTGGGAGGAAGGCGAGTACAAGCGGCCTGAGTGCAAGGTGATTCCCAACGAGGCGCCCTTCAACAGTGATCCGAACCGGATCTATGATGGGTACTATAGCGGGATGTGCTTCACCTTCTTCGGCAAGCAGAACGCGGGATACTACCAGGTCGTCCGGAATATCCCGGCCGGCTCCCTGGTCGAGGCTTCCTTCTACGCGCACGCCTGGTCTTGTAGCGATGATAGCCCTCCGCTCTCGTGTGGCGATCCCTATTCGTTCTCCTTCCTGGTAGGTATTGATCCCAACGGTGGTACCG
>JAGHDT010000100.1 GCA_021159805.1 Anaerolineae bacterium | reverse complement strand
GGTCTTCGTGCTGCCGTTGTTTGGCAGCCGGAGCCTTAGGGCCTTCTGCTGGATGCTCGCGGAGGCGTGAGATCTAGTATGGCCACGCCTTCCCGGGCCTAAGGGCCTTCGTGCTGCCGTTGTTTGGCAGCCGGGGCCTTAGGCCCGGGAAGGCGTGGCCATACTAGATCTCACGCCTCCGCGAGCATCCAGCAGAAGGCCCTAAGGCTCCGGCTGCCAAACAACGGCAGCACGAAGACCCTTAGGCCCGAGAGAGAGGCCCTTAGGCCCGGTAGGTGTGGCTCACACCAGATCGCACGCGTCCGCGGGCATCCAGTGGGCGTCCTCGCCCTCCCACTTGACGTTGCAGCCGATAGGGTTGGTCAGCGGCGTGCTGATGGGCTTGCCCGCCACGTGCTCTTCAAGGGCGTTTTCCAGGTCGTTGACCGTCACCTTGCTGGCAACGCGGGGGCTGTCGACGCCGCGCCCTGTGTAGACCACCTTGCGATCGCGGTCCAAGACGTAGAAGTGCGGGGTACGCAGGGCGCCGTAGGCACGGGCCACGTCCTGTGGCGCGTCACGCAGGTAGACCCAGGGGAAATCATGCTTTGCCATCTCCTCAACCATATGCTCGAAGTCGTCGTTGGGGTGGGTAACCTTGCTGTTCGAGTTGATGCCGACGAACCGGACGCCCTTTGCCGCGAAGCGCTCCGCCGTCTGGCGGGTGATCTCGTTGGAGCCCAGCACGTAGGGGCAGTGGTTGCAGGTGAAGAAGACGACGAGGGTGTCGGCGTCATCGAAGTCGGCCAGTTGGTAGCTCTTGCCGTCGGTCGCGGGAAGCTCGAAGTTCGGGACGCTCTCGCCGATCTGTAGCGTAAAAGCCATAGGTCTCTCCTTGGTCTTAGCAATGTCTATCTATCATACGGGGAGATCGAGGGAAGGGAAGTGGTGCTACCGTGCCTTGCGTGCTGAATAGCGCTCAGGGGCTCAGGCGGAAGCGGAGCCCTGCAGGTACGCCTGTCCGTAGAGATGGCCCGTCACAAGCTGCTGGTATGCGAGAGTGAAGATGATGCCCACGCCGCAGGCCAAGCTGCCCACCAGGCTCGCCAGCATCCCGGCGAGCAAGGTGCCGACCAGCGTGAGCAGGTAGGCCACAGGTGCAGCTCGCACCAGTCCGAAGACCTGGCCGAATTGTAGCCCGTCCCTGATGGATCCGAAGACCACGGCGCGCGTCAACGCCGCCGGTAAGAGCAACCCCATCACCAAGCTGTAGAGAAGGATCAGCAGTCCACCACCCAGGTTGACGATGAGCAGGATGATGTTCGCGACGTCTCGGCCCACGCCGGCATTCTCCGCTACAGCAGCCACCACCACCATGGGGACCGCGATTACGAAGATGGGCACTGTGTACACGAGGCTGACGACGAAAGCCTTGAACCCGTGGCCCAGGTACGTGCCGAAGTCCACGTCGGGTAGGGGTGTGATGCTCCGGGTGGCCACGCGCCGCGCCACCTCAAGCCCCCAGCCCAGCAGGTAGATCTGGCCGATCAGGGGAATCAGACCGATGAGTGCGTTGATGGCCACTTTCTTGAGCCAATCGGGATCGTCGAACACGAATGTAAATGCCTTGTCGAAGTCCATTGCTAACCTCCTGTGACACAGATATGCGAACCTGAACAGAGTATATGGGCGCCTGTGGAGTGGGCAAGCGCCGGCTCCGGGTGTGAATCATCCGTTCGCCGCGGTGGGGGATTGCAGGCCAAGGAAGAAGCGCCGCTGGATGACTCCAGCGGCGCTTTGTATGGAGCGGGTGTCGGGATTCGAACCCGAGACATCCAGCTTGGGAAGCTGACGTTCTACCACTGAACTACACCCGCGTGTGTATCAACTAGTAGGAAGTATAGCACGGTTTCCGCGAATGGCAAAAAATCGGCGTGATCAATTGAGCACTGTGTCCTCTATGCTAGAGATGGGCGATGGACACCCCAGGCCGGCGGATTGTGATCCGGCACGAGCCCAATGGTGGCTAGAAGAGCGGATACTGGTAGTCGTCGCTGTCGGGGACGGGTTTGCCGGCGAGGAGTTCGGCCAGGCGGGTGTTGCGGTGGGCGATGCGGTTGTTCCGGACGGCGATGCCGATGGCGCGGCGATCGCCGACGAGGACGACGAGTTGGCGCGCGCGGGTGACGGCGGTGTAGAGCAGGTTGCGCTGGAGCATGACGTAGTGCTGGGTGAGGATGGGGACGACGACGGCGGGGAACTCGGAGCCCTGCGATTTGTGGATGCTGACGGCGTAGGCGTGGACGAGTTCGTCGAGTTGGGCGAACTCGTAGGTGACGAAGAGGCCGTCAGGGCCGGCGCCGTCAAGGCTGACGAAGTCAGCTTGGACTGTGTCAGCTTTGACTGCGTCGAAGTTGACGGTCACGGTGTGCGTTTCGAGGTCGATGGCGCGGATCTCGCCCATATCGCCGTTGAAGATCTGACGCTCGTAGTCGTTGCGGATTTGCATAACGCGATCGCCGACTCTGAAGGTGCGCGGTCCGTGGGGGAGTGAGGGCATGCCCTTGACCGGCGGATTGAGCTTCTCTTGCAGGGTGCGGTTGAGGTTGCTGACGCCGGCCGCGCCGCGGTGCATGGGGCTGAGCACCTGGATGTCGCTGCTCGCGTCCAGCCCGAACTTCGCCGGGATGCGGCTGGCGACGATGTCGACGATGAGTTCGGCGGCGGCCTCAGGCTCGGGCTGAACGAAGAGGAAGAAGTCGGCCGCTTCTTTGGTCAGCGTGGGCATCTGGCCGTTGTTGATGCGGTGGGCGTTGACGATAATGAAGCTGTCCTCAGCCTGGCGGAAGATGGTCTCCAGCCGTGTGACGGGGATCGCGTCGCTGGCGATGAGGTCGTGCAG
>JAGHDT010000495.1 GCA_021159805.1 Anaerolineae bacterium | reverse complement strand
CTATGCTTCGGGCTACGCTCGGAATGACGGAGTCCCTGGCGATTCCTTGAAGTGTCCGGCAGCTAGTCTCGTGATGTCAGGGGGCAATTGCCAGGACGGCTGGATGCCGTACAATCTCACCATGTGATTCCAGCAGAAGACGCTGAACCTGTGGGCAGAAGCGGCGGCAAGAAAAAGGGAGTGTCCCCATGGCGTGGGCTGAGAAGCTGGGCAAGATGACGTACGGAGAGGCTCTGGCGCGGATTCCCGACCGCGCCGCTCCGGATTTCTGGGTTGGGGATCTGAAGGGTATTGACTGCGGTGTGGAGCGTATGACGCGGGGCCGGGTGCAGACGATCGCGACCTCGCCGGGCGGTCGACCGGTGTATCTCTTGACCTACGGGGAGCGCCAGGCGTGGCAGCGTCTTGCCAACTACAATTCTGCGATCGGTGCACGGGAGCCGGCAGCATTTCTGGCTGGGGATGCACGATCTCGGCCAGTCGTAGCCTTCATCGGGCCGGTGCACGCTCACGAGACGGAGGGCTTGACCGGGCTCATGAACCTGGTGGCGGTGATGGAGACCGGACACGACCTGCGGGGTCGCGCGCGTGCAGCACTCCGTGCGCTGGCGGATCAGTGCCGCTTGCTGATCGTGCCGTGTGGTAACCCGGATGGGCTGGCGCGATTCGAGCCGCGGCTGTTGAATGGGATGGGGTTGGATGATCTGCGTTTCTGGGGCCAGGGCACCTGGGCGGATGATACGTTGTGCGGATGGCCGGGCTGCAAGCGGCTCCATCCGATGCGTGGCGACGCGGTAGGATTCCTTGGGTGCTACTTCAATGATGCGGGCATCAACCCGATGCACGATGAGTTCTTCGCGCCGATGAGTGATGAAGTCGCCGCCATCCTGCTGCTGGTGAGGGAGGAGGCGCCGGACCTGGCGGTGTCGCTGCACAGCCACGAAAATCCACCGGCTCTTCTGCGCCCGGCGTACGTGCCACTGGAGATTCAGAGATCGGTATCTGAGGTGGCGGCGCAGACATACGTGCGATTCGACGCACAGGGGGTGTGCCACGGGCTACCGTTCGAGCCGTCGGCTGAGCGTGGACCGCACCCCGCTCCGTTCAACCTGACCAGCGCGATCCACCATACCAGCGGCGCAACAGCTTTTACCTTCGAGTGCCCGCACGGTACCTGTGGTGACACCGCGTATGCAGTGACTCCTGAGAGGATCCTGGACATCCAGCTTGCTCTGTACGAAAGCATGCTTGTGTGTGCTCTGTCCTAGTGTTTCCCACCGGTCCATATTGATGCGTTGGGATCGCTTGGGTTGTCTGTTTGCCGCACCTGAGTAGAATCCGACTTGCCTTTCGGGTGGTCCGGCGCAGACGGCCGACCGCTTTCAGGATCACCGGATCCTGCTTGGGCTGCCAATACCACGAATAGGAGATACCTATGGAGAGAGCTGCTGAGAATCGGCGCAGAATCACGGTATTGTTGGGTGGCATTGGCGTTGGTCTCATCATCACAGGCTTGTTGGTGACGCCTTTCAGAGATGTGATGTCGGGGATGTGGACGATCCTCACCTCGCCTGGAATCCTGATCACGGACTACGTGGCTCTGGCAAATCTGGGAGCAGCGTTGGTGAATGCCGGCATCCTCACGCTGATGGCGCTTGCCATCGCCTGGATCATTGATGCGAAGTTCACCGGCTATCTGATCGCTGGGACGTTCACGATGATGGGATTTGCTATGTTCGGGAAGAACCCCTTCAATACGTTTCCGATCTTTGTCGGGGTCTACATCTACGACCGCGTGACACGGCGTGAGAATCGTGATTTTCTCGCGCCCTATCTCTTTGGCACGACGCTGGGTCCGCTTGTCGGGCAGATGGCATTTGGCTTCGATTTTGGTATCGGTGGCCTGGTTGGCGGTATCCTGCTGGGCCTGCTGGGGGGCTTCTTGCTTGCTGCACTGATGGGCCACGTGTACAGCATTCATTTGGGCTACAATCTTTACAACACCGGAACCACGGGTGGGTTTGTTGGTACTGTAGTCTATATGGTGATGCGCGGCTTCGGTCTCGAGGTTTCACCGGTGTTCTACTGGTCGACGGAGCACACCGGCTTCTTTGCCGTACTGACTGCGAGTCTGATGCTGGTGCTCATTCTTCTGGGGGTTGTCTGGGGTGCAAGTTGGGAATCATTCCGTAAGATAGTGCACCAGACGGGGAAGCTATCCACCGATTTCGTGGAAGTTTCCGATCTGTCGACAACGCTCGTGAACATGGGTTTGGTGGGCCTCTTGGGTCTCAGCTACGTGCTCATTGTTGGGGGGGATCTCAACGGCGCTACGATGGCCGGCATCTTGACTGTCGTGGGATTCGGGGCGCTGGGAAAGCATCTCCGGAATATCCTCCCGATCATGATGGGGGTCTATCTGATGTGCATTCCTAACTTCTGGACGCACACCGCGCCAGGACCGCTGTTGGCGGCCCTGTTCTGCACCACGCTGGCGCCGATTGCCGGGCAGTTCGGGTTTTTCGCAGGCCTGGTCGTTGGCGCGCTGCACCTGCCCATGGTTATGCACGTCGGCGGGCTGCACGGCTACATGAATCTCTACAATAACGGCTTCGCTGGTGGACTGCTTATGTTGGTCATCATCGGTCTGGTCAAGGGGATTCACCCGGAGGCTTTGGATATGCACCGGCCGTGGTACTTGGTGCGGGGGATGAGCCCTGTGGGTGGCGCGGAGTCCTTTGCTGCGGAGGACTGAGCGCAGTACAGATCTCAAATCTCAGATTGCGCAAGTTTCAGATCTGAAATCCCAGATCACGAATGGCAGAGGAGTAGTCGAAGACTATCGCTCCAGGATGGGCCTGGGAGCCAGGTCGGGGATCTATGGAGGTGCCGGGAAGGTCTTGCTGTGAGTTGCTTCCTACTTAGTCTGAGGAGTCACGATGGCCAAACAACCACTTGGTGCTTTGATTGTACACGGGTTCACAGCCAGCCTGGATTGCGTCAGTCCTATGCAGGCACCGATCGAGGCGCTGGGGCTGCCGATCCGGATGCCGGTCTTGCGCGGTCACGGAGCTGAGTCGCCTGACGCGCTACTGGGCGTGGTATGGCAGGACTGGGTTGACGACGCTGAAGCCGCGCTTCAGGATCTCCTCACAGAGGTCCAGCGCGCGGTTGCTATTGGTCACAGCATGGGGGCATTGGTAACCCTGATGCTGGCTGCCAATCACGCAGGCGGGGACGCCTTGGACAGTATCGTTGTTGTTGCGCCCGCGGTGCAGCTGTCATCGCCGGTGGCACCGGGGCATCCGTTTTCGTTCCTGCGGCCGATTCTGACACTTGTCAAACGCAGACACAACATGCCTCCCGTGCGTGCTGACAGGAGCCTGGAGAAGTATGACACGAATTATCCGTGGGCGCCGATGTCAGCGGTCGAGGAGCTGTTGGTCTTCTCCGGTAAAGCACGTGGGCGTCTGCCCGAGATCAATATACCGGCATTAGTCATTCAGAGCCACAATGACAGCACGGTGGCGCCGGAGAGCGCTGAAATCGTCTATGCAGGCATTGCCACGCGCGCCCAGGACAAGCGGATCGTCTGGTTTGAGGAGTCGGAGCACGAGATGTTTCGCGACTGCGAGCGCGAGGCGGTGGTGGGCGTCGTGGTAGATTATGTACGGGAGCGAGTCGCGGCAAGTGAGGTGGCATGATCAGAGCAAGGGATATTGCGGGTGTCTTTGAGCAGATAGCACCTCTGGACTCTGGGATGATTGGGGACGAGCTGGGGTTTGTCTATGGGGATCCGGACCGTGAGGTATCGGGCTTGGGATGCTGCTGGAACGTGCACACGGGCAGCATCAAGGCTGCTGTGGCCCAGGGGCTGGATATGTTGATCTGTCACGAAGCGATCTGGCTTCAGCCACAGACCAGCCCGTGGTACGATGGGCCTGCAGCGGACGAGATCGAGTGCAACCGCCTGCGACGGGAGCTTCTGGACCGGCACGGCCTCGTGGTCTATCGCAGCCACTCCAACTGGGATGCGCTGGTGCACGACGGCGTCGCCGACCAGGCCGTGGCGGCGCTGGGGGTGGATGGACTCAGGGAGGTCGCGCGGCAGAAGTACTTCTCTGTAAGTGAGCTTCCCGAAGCTATGATGGTGTCTGAGCTGCGGGTGGTTGCCGAGAGAGGTTTGGAATACGGCGCATCGCGACTCTTCGGCGATCCCGAGAAACGGGTCCGACGTTTTGCCTTCTTGATCGGTGGATTCGGTGAGAATCAGCTGCATATGCCGCAGGCTGCCTGGCAACTCGGGGCAGAGGCTTTGATCATCGGCGAGATGAGCGAGTTCATTGTGATGGCGGCGCTGGAGATGGGGATGCCCGTGATCGAGACGCTGCATAGTGTGAGCGAGAGCCCGGCCATCCGTCGCCAGGCTGCCATCCTGGCTGAGCGGTTCCCGCGCCTGCCGGTGAGGTATATCCCCAGCGGGGCCTTGTCCTTGGGGAGATAGTCCAGCGCGACCCGGCAGGGGCCGTACGCGTCGGTGTCAATCGGTCCCCCTCTCCCCCCGGGCGGGGGTTGGGGTGAGGGTCTTTGGGTTGTGCGCAGAGGGCGAGGCATTCCCGTTGCCTTGGTGGATCCAGTATCCTGTCCTTAGGGCTGGGGCATCGTCCGTCAAGTCGTGATGCCGGGAATGCCTCGCCCCTACAGTTTCCCGGGGTTCGTTTTTCCCCGCAGAACGCGTATCTGGTAGACCCTGGCGGATTCTCCCTCACGGTGGGTGGCCAAGATCTGCAACCGCAGCCGTGTGGTTGTCGCCGGGGGCAGCCGGTGGCGCCTGATGCGATGGATGTTGCACTCCTCTTCCACCCATGTGTGCCACCCGTCATCGCGCCACACTTCCAGCCTGTATGCTTTCACGAGGCAGGGCAGGACCCGCTCTCCTGACTCCCACGGATTGTCGTGGCGGAGCGCGGTCAGGTTGTCGAAGGTCAGATGGACTTCGTCGAATGTCT
>JAGHDT010000136.1 GCA_021159805.1 Anaerolineae bacterium | reverse complement strand
CTCTTGGATCACGCGCGCTATGTAGGTTCTGAGGAGCCGGTTGTGTTCGTTCCGCTCGATGTGGGCCTTGGAGGAGATTGGATCCTCACAGCTACGGAGACGCTGGGGCAAGCATTCATCGAGATTGTGCTTTCGGAGTGGAGCAAAGGCATGGCAGGCGAGGATGTTGCTGTGGATTGGGGCGGTGACTTGCTGCAGGTGTGGCAGGGGCCCGACGAGGGTGCGCTGTCGGCCTGGCAGATTGTGTGGGATGATCCATCCGCCGCGGTGCGGTTCTACGCGGATTTGGTCGAGGTGCTGCCGCGCGCTCTAGTTCCCGGGCTAATCCGCGATACTACGGCCCCGGCATCCCTGCCGCGCGGGCGATGGTGGTCCGGCGGGCAGGGATCGGTGTTCCTCTACCGGCGGGCAGATACGATATGGTTGATCTGGGGGACTGATACCACCGCAGTTGAGACGGTGGGGGCGGCCCTTCCCCTGAGGACGTATTTCACTTCAGGGACAAAAGGCAGCTATGAATCTGCGCGATATGACCGCTAGGCGGCAGGTCTCGGAATGGGCTAGGGGCACTCAGACGCTCTGCCGATGGGCTCATTCTGGGTATTTGCCCCCACTCTGAGATGCGTCCGACTGCGGCTGCGGGGTTGTCTTCCAGTCAGGCTCAGTTATTCTGTGTGAATTGGGCTGCCTTGTGGCAGGATTCGGCTTCCCGGCTTGCTGCAATGCCGTGTTTGGACGAGCAGGGGCGGCCTGGCCACCAGAGCTAGGCCGCCCTTTAGGTGATAAAGGGATACGAATGTGCAACATAGAGACAGGGATCTGAAGTCCAGGGTGAAGCGCGAGTTGGGTAAGATCAGGCCCGCCCTGAAGAGAGATGGCGGTGATGTAAAGTTTGTCAGCGTGAGTAATGATGGCGTCGTCAAGGTGAGAATGTTGGGGGCTTGCAGCCATTGCCCAGCCGCCGCTATGACCGTCAAAGGTGTCATCGAACGCCGTCTGAAAAAGGCAATTTCTGAAGTTAAGAAGGTGATCAGCATATAGGGGCGCCGGACAGAAAGGTGGAGCGAGGGATCTCAGGCCTCAAGGGTACGCCATTGCGACCTCAGATTCCTCACCATCGCGATATGTTAGGCACTTGCGTACCTCACCCGTTCGGGATGACAGATGAGTCTGAAGCTTCGGGAGAATGCGATAGCTCTGGTAACGGCCTTAAGCCGTTCTGGATGACAGGTGATATGTGCTATCACGCGTTTTCATCCCTGTGAGAAAGTGTGGGTGGAAATTGGTGCTATGACAGACGGAGACAGGCGGCGGAGGTGGTCACGCATGGCTATAGTCGCGGTCGTGGTGCTGGCTTTTGGACTCAGTCTTATCGGCTGGACATACTGGACGGTTCACGGTCGGTATGAGAAGCAGATTTTCACGCCTGCGGCTCTGACTGAGATACCTGAGAAGTCGGTCGCTATCGTTTTCGGGGCAGGCTATTGGTCAAATGGCCTGTTGAGCACGATCCTGCGTGAGCGATTGGATGCTGCCATCGAGTTGTATGAAGCCGACAAGGTTCAGGTGCTGCTGTTCAGCGGTGATAACCCGGTCGTGGATTACAGCGAGCCGGCAAAGATGCTGGAGTACGCGCTCTCGCAGGGCATACCCCGCAAGGACATCGTGCTGGACTATGCCGGGCGCAGGACCTATGATACCTGTTACCGGGCACGGGACATCTTTGCGGTCACGGATGCCACGCTTGTCACGCAGCGGTATCACCTGCCGCGCGCGCTGGAGACGTGCCGTGTGCTGGGATTGGATGCTATTGGCTATAGCGCAAACCGCTATGAGCATCAGGGTTACTATCTGATCTTCTATCGTCTGCGTGAGATCCCAGCGCTGTGGAATTGTTGGTGGGATCTCTATGTGACGCACCCCACACCTGTTTTGGGGGACCCTTTGCCGATCTTCGGTGTTCGGGGTCAGGAGAATGGCAACTCAGAAGTTGCTTGGAGGTTGTGAATTGATGAGCGAGAACCACGGATTTCAGTTACTAAAGGCGCAAGAGATTGCGGAGTTGAATACAGTTGCCAAACTGTACCGTCACATGAGGACGGGCGCGGAGCTTCTGTCATTGGAGAACGCCGATGAGAATAAGGTTTTCGGGATCACGTTCCGGACCCCGCCTCCTGACTCGACCGGGCTACCCCATATCCTGGAGCATTCGGTGCTGGGTGGGTCGCGCAAATACCCTGTGAAGGAGCCGTTTGTGGAGTTGATGAAGGGATCACTGAATACCTTTCTCAACGCTATGACCTTCAGCGACAAGACGAGCTATCCGGTGGCCAGCCAGAACCTGCAGGACTTCTACAATCTGGTGGACGTCTACCTCGATGCTGTCTTCTACCCGCGCATCACGCCCGCCACTCTGGCACAGGAAGGGTGGCA
Source organism: Anaerolineae bacterium (assembly GCA_021159805.1). Lineage (GTDB taxonomy): Bacteria > Chloroflexota > Anaerolineae > B4-G1 > SLSP01 > PWVB01. The sequence goes on along the minus strand of JAGHDT010000136.1, from coordinate 4,959 downwards.
TTATGAGCTGGAGACGTTGGATGGACCTCTGACCTACAAGGGCGTTGTGTTCAACGAGATGAAGGGGGCTTATTCATCGCCCGAGAGCCTGGTGGCGCGCTATAGCCAGCAGTCGCTCTTTCCGGATAACGTGTACAGCAATGACTCCGGCGGCGATCCTGTCGTGATTCCCGACCTGACGTACGAGCAGTTCAAGGCGTTCCACGAGACGTACTACCACCCGTCCAACGCCCGCATCTTCTTCTACGGAGATGACGACCCGGAGGCTCGGCTCCGCCTTCTGGACGAATACCTCAGGGATTACGATGCCCTGGCGGTGGAGAGTGAGATCGGGTTGCAGGCTCACATCGATGAGCCGCGCCGGATCGTCGAGCACTACCCCGCCGGCGAGGACCAGGCGGCGAAAGCTTTCCTGACCGTCAACTGGCTACTTTCGGAGAACGTGGATCAAACTGAGACATTGGCCTTGACGATTCTCTCACACATCTTGATGGGCACGCCGGCATCCCCACTCCGCAAAGCATTGATTGACTCCGGCTTGGGTGAGGATGTCATCGGCGGCGGGCTGGATGACACTCTGCGCCAGCTGACCTTCTCAACCGGGCTCAAGGGCGTGGATCCGGTGAATGTGGACCGTGTTGAGGCGCTGATCGATGGGACACTGGCGACGCTCGCGGCAGATGGGGTGGACCCTGATATGATCGAGGCCTCGGTCAACACGGTAGAGTTCCAGTTGCGAGAGCAGAACACGGGCTCATATCCCCGTGGCCTGTTGTTGATGTTCCAGGCGCTGACCACGTGGTTGCACGATCGCGATCCCTTTGCGCCAATGGCTTTCGAGGCGTCTTTGAGCGCAGTCAAGGCGCAGTTGGCAGGGGACAGGCGTTTCTTTGAGAAGCTGATTCACGGCAATCTGATCGATAATCAGCACCGCACCTCAGTGATCCTGGAGCCGGATCTGACGCTTCAAGAACAGCAGGATGCCGAAGAGAAGGCCCGTTTGGCAGCGGTTCGTGAGGGACTGACAGAGCAGGACCTGAATGACATTGTCGAACAGGCGCGGCTTCTCAAGGAGCTGCAGGAGGCGCTCGACGCGCCTGAAGCTCTGGCGACGATCCCGAGCCTCGGTCTGGAAGATCTGGACCCGAAGCCGAAGTCGACGCCGACGGATGTGAGCACCGCCCACGGGGCTGATGTACTCTATCACGATCTGTTCACCAACGGGATCGTCTACTTGGATCTGGGGTTCGACCTCCACAGCCTCCCGCAGGATCTTCTCCCTTACACGGGACTCTTCACAGCGGCGCTGCTTGAGCTGGGGACGGAGACCGAGGACTTCGTCAAGCTGACGCAGCGCATCGGCCGGAAGACCGGTGGCATCCACCCGGCGACCTTTACCTCCACGGTGCGGGAGAGCGGTGCAGCGACCGCGTGGACCTTGCTGCGCAGCAAGGCGACCGTGGACCACGTCGATGATCTGTTGGCCATTCTTAGCGATATCCTGCTCACGGTGAATCTGGACAACCAGACGCGGTTTGCGCAGATGGTGCTGGAGAGAAGGTCGCGCAAGGAGGCCGGGCTGGTTCCCGGTGGGCACGCTGTGGTCGCTTCACGGCTGCGCGCCAAGTACGCCGAGGCCTACTGGGCCAGTGAGCAGATGGGTGGGCTGGACTATCTCTTCTTCTTGCGGGACCTATCGGATGAGGTGGCCTCGGATTGGCCCGGCGTCCTGCGTAAGCTGGAGACGGTGCGGAAGTTGCTGATCAACAGGACCCAAATGCTGTGCAATGTCACCCTGGATGGTGACAATTGGACCAAGGTGCAGCCGAAGCTGGACGGTTTCCTGGCGTCGCTGCCGGCAGGCCCGAACCGGACCGCCGAGTGGACGCCGCCGTTCGATCTTGTGCCCGAGGGGCTAACGGTCCCGGCGACCGTCAACTACGTGGCCAAGGGGGCCAATCTCTTCGATCTTGGCTACGTGCTGCACGGTTCCACTGAGGTGATCTCGCACTATCTGCGCAGCACGTGGCTGTGGGAGCGGGTGCGCGTCCGGGGTGGTGCCTATGGTGGGTTCGCCGTCTTCGATCCCCATTCGGGCATCTTTGGCTACGTCTCCTATCGCGACCCCAACCTGCTGCAGACGTTGGATACCTATGATCAGACCGCTGGGTATCTCGACAAGCTGGGGCTTTCTCAAGAGGAGTTGGTCAAGGGCGTGATCGGCGCGATCGGCGCGATTGATGCTTATCAACTGCCGGATGCTCGTGGGTATAGCGCGATGGCGCGGCACCTTATCAGGTATACCGACGAGGCGCGGCAGGGGTATCGCACGCAGCTGCTCAGCACGACGGTCGAGGATTTCCACAGCTTTGCGGACGTGCTGAGGAAGGTGGCTGCTTCCGGCGCTGTGGTGGTGCTGGGCTCAGAGGCAGCGATCACGGCTGCTGAAGAAGAGCGCAAGCTGGGTTTGCACGTGACGAAAGTACTCTAGGCAGCCGACACGGTGCCCACAACAATCTAGGGGGAGGTAGAAGTATGGCATGGCCGACACGAGAGGAAGCTTGGAAACTCCTTAACGAGTACACTGAGAGTCGCAGTTTGATCAATCACGCTCTGGCTGTTGAAGCCGGGATGCGCGCCTACGCGCGGCGCTTTGGGGAGGACGAGGAGCGGTGGGGCGTCGTAGGATTGATCCATGATTTTGAGTACGAGAAGTACCCGGATCTTGGCCCCGGGGGGCATCCCTTCAAGGGGGCAGAGATTCTACGCGAGAAGGGATGGCCGGAAGAGCTGATCCGCGGTGTTCAGGCGCATGCGCCTGATCTGACGAATGTGACGCCGGAGAGCAATATGGAGAAGGCCATCTACGCGGTTGATGAACTGACCGGCTTGATTGTAGCCACGGCCTTGGTCCGGCCCAGTAAGTCCCTGCTGGACGTCAAGGTAAGATCCGTCAAGAAGAAGTGGAAGGACAAGAGATTTGCCGCCGGTGTGAATCGCGGGGACGTTGAGGCAGGCGCCGCGATGCTGGGTGTGGAGCTGTCTGAGCACATCGGCGTCGTACTCCAGGCAATGCAGGGGATCGCTGAAGAGATGGGGCTGGCCGGCTCCTGAGCCTGAGCCGACTGTAGAATATCTTACAGTTCGTGCGAAGACACTGCACGTGTCTTCGCACGAACCTCACCAGGAGGACGATCCGGATGCACGCCCTGAGGTTGTCCGGCGCACTGCCGGGGCAACGCAACTGCCTGCGGTGGGTGTCCCTCGTCGCAGGTTTGTTGGCGATTGTCCTGGGGATGTCCGCTTCTCGCCTCGCGGTCGGACGTGCCCCACTGCCGGAGAACCTGGATCTCCCCCAAACAACGTCGCTCGCCGGCACCACAGTTTTTGCCACCACCACGCTCTCCATCCCCACGTATCCCTACGCCGCATATCTCGAAAATGCCTATAGTGCGCCCTACAACATGACTTATCCGGTCTTGGATTGGGATAGGTACGAGGCCACCAACCCCTCGCCCGTCCCGCAGGAGTACGAGCTCTTGGTCTTGGAGAATGCGTACCTCAGGGTGACGCTGCTTCCGGAGCTGGGCGGGCGCGTCTATCAGCTGATTGACAAGATCACCGGGCACAACCAGCTCTATCAGAACCCCGTCATCAAGCCCACGCGGTGGGGCCCGGCTGAGCAGGGATGGTGGTTGTCGGTCGGCGGGATCGAGTGGTGCCTGCCCGTCGAAGAGCACGGCTACGAATCGGTGATGCCGTGGACCTGGTCCGTCGTTGCGTCGACGGCGGGTGTGACTGTGACGGTGCGCGACTCTCAAGCGGATGATCGCTTACGGGCCGCAATTGACATCTTCTTGCCGGCGGACCGCGCTTATCTGGTGGTCGAGCCGCGCCTGGAGAATCCGACCTCAGCGTCCATCGATTACAAGTTCTGGATCAATGCCGCACTGACGCCGGGTGCTGCGAACACAACTACTGAGGGCTTCAAATTCGTCTTCAATTCGCCGGAGATGTCGGTGCACTCCACGGACGATGACCGTCTCCCCGGATACTCCCTCAATCCAACAGGTCCGGATTACCGCTTCAGCTGGCCTGAGTACCAGGGCGTTGACTACGCTCACCTCAGAAACTGGCAAGGATGGCTGGGTTTCTTTGAGTATCCTCAGGCAGCCAAAGGCTTCATGGGCGTATATGATGAGATGCAGGGCGAGGGTGTGGTGCGTGTCTTCCCGCCGGAGATCGCGACCGGTGCCAAGGGCTTCGCTGTTGGATGGGGCGAGGATGCCCTGCCGCCGAAGCTATGGACGGACGACGGCTCCACCGGCGCCGAGATCCATGGCGGGGTTGCGCCCACGTTCTGGGACACGGCTGATCTGCCGCCCGGTGGTGTCACGACCTGGCGTGAGGTCTGGTATCCGGTCCGTGACCTTGCGGAACTCTCCGTGGCCAGCGCGGACGCCACGCTGGCGGTGTCCAAAGAGGGCGACCAGCTCCACGTGGCCGTCCAGCCGACGCGAGCCTGGGATTCCGGGGAGACCGAGCTCTTCGTCTGGAACCGCACCAACTGCACCGAGCTGGCGCATTGGTCGCTCCTGGCATTGAGTCCCGCGGACGGCACCGAGAACGCTGTGACGATCGGTGCTCTGACGCTGGATGAGGTGGCGGTGGCATTCGTCACTACAGCTGATCACACAACTCTGGCGGCCTACGGGCCCGACGACTGTGTGGACTTCGTGGCACCTGCGCCTCATCTAGGGTACGGCGTCAATGTACGGGAGATCTCGCGGATCACGGGCCTCGTCGAGCCGCTGGACTTCGAGTGGATCAAGCTGTGGGAGGAGTACTCCGGGCTGCCGACAACCCCGTTAGCGCAAGACGTTCTCTACAACGTCAGCGTCGGTGCCTATGTCGACGATCTGAACGGCTGGCGCATGCGAATCCGGAGCGTGGCTCAGG
>JAGHDT010000442.1 GCA_021159805.1 Anaerolineae bacterium | reverse complement strand
GCGTTGAGCAGCACCGGTCTTGGGGATGGGGACGCGAGACAGGGTTGGTTCGACCGGCTGCTGGCGCGCGGGCACAGCCTCTCTCGCCCTCTGTTGATCTCAATACGGAATACTTTCCGTCGCAAGAAACGCCTACTGCTGACGCTCTTCACGCTGACGTTGGGTGGCGCGATCTTCATCGGGGTCTTCAACACGCAGTTGGCGCTGGATAAGACCGTGCAAGCACTGACGCGCTACTTCGGTGCTGATGTCACGCTGGATTTCGATCAGCCCTACCGTATTGATGAGGTCACGGGCGAACTAAACACGATTCCGGGTGTGGTCGGAGTGGAGGTCTGGGCCACGACCGGAGCGGACTTGTTGCGCGATGACGGCACGGCTCCGGAGACGATTGGCCTTATTGCTGCACCTGCCGAGAGCACGCTGATTGAGCCGAAGCTGATCGAGGGACGCTGGCTGCTAAGCGGAGACGAGAACGCGATCGCGGTGAATGAGGCTATCTGGGATGAGAGACCCGACCTGGTTGCCGGTGATAGCTTGCGCCTCAAGGTCAATGGTCGCGAGGATGAGTGGACGGTGGTTGGTATTTTCCAGTACACAGGCAGCGGCGGCGTAGTAGCGTACGCGAACTACGACTACGTTGCCACCTTGCTCAAGCGGCCCTATCACGCCGCCAGCTACCGAATTGTGACGGAAGGACACACGCTGGCCTATCAGGAGAAGATAGGGAGAGAGATCACCACACATTTCAGGGATCTCGGGTATAAGGTGCACAAGGTTGAGGCCGGGAAGAAGCTCACCGAGTCGATCCCCAGCCTGTTGGGGATCATCACAAACATTCTGTTGGTGATGGCGCTCATGACGGCGCTGGTGGGCAGTATGGGTCTAACCGGTACGATGGGAATGAACGTGATGGAGCGCACACGTGAGATTGGCGTGATGCGGGCCATTGGAGCACACAACGGGATTGTGCTGAAGCTGGTTATTGTGGAAGGGTTGATAATCGGGTTGATCAGCTATGTGCTGGGCGCGGTGCTTGCGTTTCCTATCGGCGCTTTACTCTCCAACGTCATCAGTATGGCTATCTTCAGCGTGCCGGCTCCACTGGCAGTGACGGCGGAAGGGTTTGTAATCTGGCTGCTTGTCGTGATGGTCCTCTCTGTGGTTGCGAGTTTGCTGCCTGCCCGCAACGCAACACGGTTGACCATCCGCGAAGTCTTGGCCTATGAGTAGATGGTGTTGTCTGATGATTGGGCTCGCGTACCAGCCGGATCGATGGCGTGCGGGAAATCGGGCGTGGGAGTGATGGAATGAGAGAGTTGTTGGGGAAGCTGGGATTGGTGTTCCTGGCTGTTGGGGTTCTGGCAGCGGGTTGTGAGGGCGCGATTGATTCGGGGGCGCCCACGGTAGTGGCAAGTCGCACGGTGCCGGTGGTAGTGCAGGAGGCACAGGATGGAATCTTCGCTGAAGCCGTCGTGGAACCGGCACGATGGGTGACGCTGCTGGCACCCGTTGGGGGAACGCTGGAGGAAGTGCTTGTGGCAGAGGGGGATCTGGTGGTGGCGGGCAGCCTCTTGCTGCGCCTGGATTCGGAGGACGCTGAGGTGGTTGTTGCTCGTGCCGAGGCCGGCCTGGCTGAGGCTGAGGCGCAGTTGGCTCTTGCCAGGGCCGGCACGCGCGCGGAGCAGATTGCCGTGGTGGAAGCTCAGCTCAGCGTAGCGGATGCTGCGGTGGCACAGAGTGCTGCGCAGCGTGATGTCGCGACTGCCGGCCTGGCTGAAGCTGACGTTCTGGATGCACAGGCTCAGCTTTTGGATGCGCAGCTGGTTCGCGAGCAGGCTGACTCAGCTCACGACGACACGATGAAGTGTTATGATGTGGCCATGCCCGATGGCAGCGAGCGCGAGATCTGCCCGACACTGGGAACCCTCGAGGAGATGGCTCGGTCTCAGATGGGGGCCGCCGCTGCGGGCGTGGTAGCGGCGCAGGCTCAACTTGATGTGGCACAGGCGCGTATAGTGCCGAAGACGGATGTAGCCCGCGCCGGTGTGCTGACGGCTGTCGCCAGCAGAGATACTGTCGAGGCACAGCTTGATCTGGCCTTGGCGGGCGCCCGAAGCGAAGCGATCGGCGTGGCAGAGGCGGGAGTGGCCCAGGCTACAGTGGCTCTGGCGCAAGCGCGGGAGCTGTTCGGTCAGAGTCGTATCGAGGCGCCGTTTGACGCGACGCTCACGGATCTCCCCGTTGAGGTTGGGGATATGGCGGCTCAAGGGACCCCTGTCGCGACGCTGGCCACGCTGGACCGTCTGCAGCTGCGGACGACTGATCTCTCCGAACTGGATGTCGTGAACGTGGTAGTGGGGCAGTCGGTCCTTGTGACGTTTGATGCTGTCCCCGGCCAGGCGCTTCAGGGCAACGTCACACGAGTTGATCCGGAAGGTCGCTCGCACTTTGGTGAGGTCATCTATGATGTGGTGATTGAACTGGATGTGCCCCCTGAGTGGATGAGGTGGGGTATGACGGCCCAGGTTGAGATCCAGACAGGCGCGGCGGAAGAGCTGGGTGTCGCAGTGCCGGCCAGCGGAGCGTCGGCAGAGGATGGCTCGCGCGTGGTGTTGGTAGAGGCAGCGGTGGTCCCTCAGCGATCCTCTACGCTACAGTTTGCCACGGCGGGGATACTCTCAGAGGTGTTGGTGGATGTGGGAGCGTCGGTTCGCGCCGGCGATCTCCTTGCCGTGCTTGAGAGCGATGGCCAGGAGCTGGCTGTGGCGGGTGCGGAAGCTGCGCTGTCGACGGCGCAGGCGGAGCTGGCCTTGGCGCAGTCCGGGCCGCTTGATGCCGATATTGCAGTGGCTGAGGCTCAACTCGCTGCCGCCAAGGCTGGCTTGTGGCAGGCTGTGGCTTTGCGTGACCAGTTGAGCGGTGGCGTTGCTGCGGCTGAATCCGCCGGGGTGCAGGCGCGGCTTGACGGCGCCTTGGCCAGACGCCGCCAGTTGGAGGCTGCGTTGCATTGGGCTGAGGGCGATGATGACAATGAGCGCACAAGTGACGTTCGCGATCAACTACGTGCGAATGCTGCGGTTATCACAGCACTTCAAGCAAGGCTGGCAGCGCTTCCGGTTGCTGCTGTGGCACGCCTTCGGGAGGCCGATGCCGGCGTTGCGGCAGCTCAGGGGCAGGTCGGTGTAACTGAGGCGTCGCTTGAGCTAGTGCTGGCGGGTCCTGTGGAGGAATCCATCTCCGTTGCTGAAGCCGCTGTACAGCGGGCGGATGTCAACCTGGCCGCTGCAGGGGTTGCGTTGTCGCGCACGGAGCTGCGCGCACCTGTCGACGGCACGGTTACAGACGTGCTCGTTGAGGTGGGGGATACAGTGATGCCGGGTCGCCCGGTGCTTGTGCTGGCCGATCTGGCACATCTACGTATTGAAACCACGGATCTCACGGAATTGGACGTTGTGCACGTGTCTGAGGGGCAGCCTGTGCGTGTGACCCTCGATGCTCTGCCTGGGGAGAGCTGGCTGGGGCACATGGTGCAGATCAAACCGCAGAGTCAGGTGCTGGGCGGCGATGTTGTGTATGCCGCGCTCATTGAGCTTGACGAGCCGACATCGGGCCTGAGATGGGGTATGTCGGCGGCGGTGACCTTCCTCGACGACTAGCTGTGCGTGGGAGCCGGTTGGTGGTGCGTGCTCGTAGCCACTCAGGGCTGACAGCTGTCTGCGTCTGTCTGGAGTAGTCTTGTGATCGAGGCGCGCTGAGTGTGCGCTCGGACCCCGCACAATGTGAGAGAGGCAGCCCTGCAGTCGGCACGCTCACATTGTGCGGGGTTTTCTTGGTCCGCTGGGTTAGCTTACGCCTTTGTGTCGGGATAGAGGATGTGGTCTTGGATCTCGTAGAGGCGAAACTGGCCGGTGTATACTTCCGGGCTTCCCAGCGCGCGATCGATCAGGTGTCCGTGGAAATCCGATCCACCGGTAATCGCCAGGTCGTGTTGGTCGCAGAAGGTCACACAATCGCTGATTGTTTCGGCGTCGTGGTACTGCGAATAGCATTCGAAGCCGGCGATGCCGAGCGAGCACATCCAGCTCAGGTTGGCGGCAGTGACGCCGCTCCGGTGTTTGAGGCTCGCGCCTGGGTGCGCCATGACGGGTATGCCGCCGGCAGCGCGAATTGCTGCGACGGCCCTCTCAGGGTGTACATAGCTAGCCCACGGTTTGTCGAAGTGTGGTGCGATGGCGAGAAAGAAGTCTCGCAGGTCGGTCACGATCCCGCAGTCACTCAGGTAGTTGAGCAGCTTGAAGCCCCCACGAGAGCGATGGTATTCGTAGGCCAGGAAGTCAGCCAAGCTGACGGGGTAGTCTAGATCGACGAGACGTCTCAGGTTATGAACTGCATTGGTGGTCGCCTGCGTCTGATTGGCGTCGAGAACGCCACGTAGAGTGGGATCTTCGACATCTATGCCGTAGGCGAGGATGTGTATGAGGACGCCGTCCGTCGTTGAGGAGACCTCAACGGCACGCAGGTAGCCTATACCAGACTCGAGCGCCAGTGATTCGGCAATGGGCACACTGTCGGTCGTGTCGTGGTCGGCCACAGCTAGGAGTCCGATCCCCTTCGCGCGACAGCCATCAACCACCTGCGCCGCCGTCCATCTGCTGTCGGATGCGCATGTATGCACATGCAAGTCGGCGCGGACCGCCCGGGTCCTCGCTTGCTGTAGAGCGTTCATAGGCGTTGGTCTCCTAGACCGCCGGTATTGTACTCGGGTCCGATGATGGCGCAAAACTAGGGAGGGATCGTTGTGGCGCCGCTGACCACGGCGACTGCCCGAGCTCGGAGTCGGTCACGCGGACTGGCCGATTGAGTGGACCGTGTCACCCGTGTTGGAGGGAGCGCGTTGGCGCTGGGTAGACGGCCCAGCGGCCCGTCTGTCTCTACCGGAGGCATTGGCAGAGGTATGCTCCGCTGCTGAACGCGCCCCTCGCCGACGCCATCGTTGCCCTCTCACTGATGTTGGATATAATGAAGGCGTTCGGATCCAGTAGTGAGGTGCTCAACATGGATGGCCAATTGAAGGTCCTGATGGTGGCTGCTGAGGCGGTGCCGTTCACTAAGGTTGGCGGACTGGCAGAGTTTGCCGGCGCCTTGCCGAAAGCCCTGCGCCAGCTGGGCGTGGATGTGCGGCTGATGATTCCTCGATATAGTGATAGCGTGCGCAGGGGGGGGCCAAAACTGCTACGTGTTGGCAGAACTTTGCAGATTCCAGCTGGTTCGCGTGAAGAGCCCGCTCATTTGTTCCGCTCCGAAGTTGACGGCGTCCCGGTCTATCTGATCTACAACGATCAGCATTTCGGCAATCGAGAGCGCGTGTACGGGTTCAACGACGACCCCCAGCGCTTTATGTTTTTCTCTCGCGCAGTGATCTCGGCGATGCGTGCTCTAGACTGGGTGCCGGACGTTGTGCACGCCAATGACTGGCACACTGCGCCCATACCTACCTGGCTTGACGTCTACGGCGGTCAGGATGCCTATTACCGAGACATCGCCTCCCTCTACACAATCCACGATTTCGCCTATCAGGGCATTGCTGGACGTTTGCTGCTGAGCTATGGCCGGATGATGGATGTGCCGCACCTCTCTGTGGAGCCACCCGGCAAGATCAACTGGACGGCTCAGGGCATCGCTCACGCG
>JAGHDT010000607.1 GCA_021159805.1 Anaerolineae bacterium | reverse complement strand
GGTCCGGTACTGCTCACAGCGGCCGTCATCGCCATCCTTCTCGGCTTCGTCGGCAAGCTGTCGGCTTTGGTCGGCAGCGTCCCCGTCGCCGTGACCGGTGGTCTGGCCATCTACCTGTTCGGTGTGATCGGCATGCAGGGTATTGCCCTGATCCAATCGGAGAAGGTCAACCTCTTCGATCCCCGGCAGTTGGCCGTCGGTGCGGTGGTAGCCATCGTGGGCATCGGTGGCCAGATCCTGGGCGGCTACATTCCGATCACCATCCCGGGTATCTTCCCCGACGGACTGCCCTGCATCGCAGCAGGCGCAGTCGCCGGTATCCTCCTCAACCTCATCTTCATCTTCGTCCCCATCGAGAAGTTCGGGATCAAGGTCCCTGGAACGGAGTAGGGTCGCAAACGGAGGCCAGGCAACGCCTGGCCTCCGACAGCATCTGCAATGTCGGGTATAACTGAGGCTGAGGAAACCCCAGAGCGACATCTGGGCTCTGCGTCTTCCTCAGCGCCGGCTAGAACACTTCTGACCCGTCCTACACAGGAGGTGCGCACGATGCAGCCATTCGATTATTACCGTCCTGAGAGCTTCGAAGAGGCCTTCGAGCTTCTCTCCCAACCACGAAAAACGGCGGTGGCGATTGCCGGGGGAACCGACGTGATTCCCCAGACGCGGGACGGCATCCGCCGGCCCGATTTGGTCGTGGATATCAAAGGCCTGCCCGGCATGCGAGACCTGGCCATGACAAGTATGGCGCCCTGCTGCGGCGCAGGGCCGGATGAATGCCTCTACGTGGGCGCAGCCGTTCGCATCAACGAGATCGCACGATCCAGCATCGTACAGGATCATTGGCCGATACTGGCGGATGCAGCCGCCTCAATAGGCAACGAACAGATCCGCAACCGCGCCACCATCGGCGGCAACATCTGCACCGCCTCGCCCGCTGCCGACTCCGCGCCCGCCCTCTACGTGCTCGACGCCTCCGTCCTCATCAAGGGGCCACGGGGAGAAGACCGGTGTCTGCCGATCGCCCAGTTCTTCACCGGTCCCAAGCGAAATGCACTGAAGCATGCTGAGATCGTCGCCGGGCTGCTGATCCCCGGATCGCCCGCCGGCACCCTCAGCTTCCACGAGAAGCTGAGCCGCCGCAAAGCTGGCGATCTGTCCATCGTCAGCGTCGCCGTCATGGCGTTCCCGTCTGCAAACAGCACGACCTGGCGACTTGCGCTGGGCGCGGTGGGACCGACCCCGGTCCGCGCCCCCGAGGCCGAGGCGATCTTGGCAAGGGGCTATGACGCCGAAGCAGTCGACCTGGCAGCGGCCTCCGCCTACGGGTGCTGCTCCCCCATCGGCGACATCCGGTCCAGCCTGGACTACCGCCAGGCGATGGTGGTCAATCTGGCACGCAAGGCCATCCGGGCTGTCGTCGCCCAACTACCGCAGGCGTAGGGAGGTACAACATATGTTGCACGATATCACCTTTACCGTAAACGGGGATCGCTACGTTGTCGCGGTGCGATCCCACCATACACTGCTCCAGGTCCTCCGCGAGGACCTGGGGATCACCAGCCCCAAACGCGGCTGTGAGAACGGCGAATGTGGCGCCTGCACCGTTCTGATGGATGGTTTGCCCGTCAACTCCTGTATGGTGCTGGCCCCCGAGGCCGACGGCGCCGTCATCGAGACCGCCGAAGGACTGAGCAAGGATGGCATCCTGCACCCCCTCCAGCAGGCCTTCATCGACCACAACGCCGTCCAGTGCGGTTTTTGCACCCCCGGTATGCTGATGTCATCCAAGGCTCTCCTCGACCGCACCCCGCACCCCTCCGAGGATGAGATACGCTATGCCCTGGTCGGCAACCTGTGCCGCTGCACCGGCTACGTGCGGATTGTGGAAGCGGTGATGGATGTGGCGGAAAGAGAATAAGGAGGTCAATGTGCCAACCTCAACACTCAATCCCGTCGGCAAGAGCGTGCCTCGCGTCGACGCATTTGACAAAGTAACAGGATCAGCCAAGTTCGTGGATGATATGGCGTTCGGGCCCGGGCTGCTGTACGGGAAGATCGTCCACAGCCCCATCGCCCATGGGCTGATCAAGAAGATCGATGTGACAGAGGCTCTAGCCCTGCCCGGCGTGAAGGCCGTTGTCACCGGCCAGGACAGTCCCACGCCGCTGGGCCTCTACCTCAAGGATCGCTTCATCTTCGCCTACGACCGCGTGCGCTATGTGGGCGAGTCCGTCGCCGGCGTGATCGCGGTCAGTGAGGAGATCGCCGAGCGCGCGGCACTCCTCGTCCACGTCGAGTACGAGGAGCTCCCCCCTGTCTTCGACCCGTACGAGGGTGCGCAACCCGGGGCGCCGTTGATCCACCCCGATCTGGGCAGCTATGAGGTCGTCAACTTCATCTTCCCCAAACCCGGGACCAACATCTAGGAGCACTTCAAACTGCGCAAGGGCGATGTCGAGAGCGCGTGGACCCAGTGTGCCGACATCGTAGAGGACACCTACACCCTCCCGCAGATCCAGCACGCGCCGATTGAGACGCACATCGCTGTCGCACGGTGGGATCCCTCAGGCGAGGTAACCCTCTGGGCCGCCTCGCAATCGCCCTTCGCGCAGCGGGATTTGCTGGCACAGGCATTGAGCATCCCCCATGGCAATATGCGCGTGATCTCACCCTATGTCGGTGGCGGCTTTGGGGGCAAGGCCGGCATCTCCATCGAGGCCAACGTGGTTTTGATGGCCAAGGCCGTCCGGGGACATCCCGTCAAGGTGCGCATGACGCGCGAGGAGGAGTTCGTTGCGACAAACGTGCGCCAGAGCCTGATCGCCAACTACAAGATCGGCTGTGACGCCGAGGGAAATCTGGTGGCGATGGAGGTAGTCTACTACTTCGGCGGCGGGGCCTACAACGATTACGGCGTCAACATCGCCCGCGCAGCCGGCTACTCCTGCACGGGCCCCTATGACGTCCCCAACGTCAAGGGTGACTCCTACTGCGTCTATACCAACCGCCCCATCGGCAGTGCGATGCGCGGGTTCGGCATGCCCGAGATTCATTGGGGCATCGAGCAGATTATGGACCAGCTGGCCGCTCATATCGGCATGGACCCGGTGGAGTTCCGCCGCCGGAACTGCGTACGGACCGGCGATACGATCCTCACAGGCATGACCATGCCGCAGGTGGACCTGCCGACCTGCATTGACAAGGTCACGGCGGCCATCGAGTGGGATCACGAATCCAAACCGTCGGCCCCCAACAAGATGCGGGGCAAGGGCATCGCGATCATGTGGAAAGCACCGGCCATGCCGCCCAACCCGGGCAGCTCCGCCATCGTGCGGTTCAACGAGGACGCCACGCTCAATGTCTACGTCGGCGGGCAGGAAATCGGCCAGGGCGCCTTTACCGTCGCCGCGCAGATGGCGGCCGAGGCCCTGGGTATACCCTACGAGTGGGTGCGGGTCTCGGCCAACCCGGTGGACACCAAGTACAGCCCGTACGAATGGCAAACTGTGGCGAGCCGGATCACCTGGTCGATGGGCAACGCCGTGAAAGCCGCGGCCGAGGATGCCAAGGGCAAAATCCTGGACACCGTGGCAGCCTACTGGAACGAGGACCCGGAGGATCTGGATATCAAGAACGGCGTCGTGGTCTCCTACAAGTCGGAGCGCGAGCAGCCGCTCAAGAACATGGTCATCTACGGCCTCCCAAACGAGAACTTCGAGGGCTGGCAGGGCGGACCAGTCGTGGGAACCGGCAAGTTTATGCCCACGTACGTCACCGGACTCGATCCCGAGACTGGACAGGGCACGCGGGCCGTCGTGCACTACACTGTCGGCGCGCAGGCTGTCGACCTGGAAGTGGACAACGACACCGGCGCCATCGAGATCCTGAAGATTGCCAGCGCCTACGATGTCGGCAAAGCCATCAACCCGGATCTGGTAATGACGCAGATTGAAGGCGGTGCCGTGCAAGGTATGAGCTCCGCCTTTGAGG
>JAGHDT010000303.1 GCA_021159805.1 Anaerolineae bacterium | reverse complement strand
TTGTGGTCCCGCGACATTGCTCCCACGAATAGCACGTTGGCCTCACCATCAACCGCGGACACCGCCGTCGCCTCAGGCCGAACGGCAGGCACCAACGGCACCAACAGCAGATGGTCGTCATCGCAGCTATCCGCCAATAGCCGCCGATCACCCTCGGAGATTGCCAGGATCAGATCGTAGTGCCGAGAGATCCAGGGCTCGAGCCACCGGAAGAATGCTCGCTTCAGATACGCGATAGCACGCTCGGCACCACGAAGCCGGGACAAACTCTGGTCGATGAGAAACCAATTGACGTCCTGCGTCCGGTACGAAGAAGGTGGCAGCCGCAGCCCGGCCGCTGCAAGAGCAGTCTGGGTGGTCTCCACGTGCACGAAGTCCGGCTGCTCAGTGGCGACCACCTCTTTGATCTTGCTCCGCAGATCCAGGTAGCTCTGCACGACTGCCAGAGCCCGGGGTCCGGACCGGGACCGATGATGGGGAACGAGATAGATCCTGCGGCAGATCGCCTCGAACGCCGGCAGATGGACGCGTTCCTCATCCATGATCCGAGACACGAGCGTCAGTTCATGTCCACGCCGGTGGAGCGCCTCCATCATCCAGAAAAGAGACTCCCCCCCGGCATGACCTACCGAGGGGGCTGGAAACTGCTTATAAGCAATCAGAATGTGGGCCATACTCGGCACCAAGCCTGGAGCGACGACCTAGGCCAAGGCTACAGGTATCGCCTGGACAATCACCTCAGGGCGATTGCGCGATTCCCGGAAGAAGAAGTCGGACAAGGCCGACGCCACGGCCCGCTCGACCGTGGACGCCGCCGTCCCCGGACTGATACCACGTATCGCGTTCATCAGCGCGTTCAGCGCATCCGGCTCCAGTGCGGACATGGTCTCTTCTGAGACGATCGCGCGAGCCATCACACTGGGGTGGCCCACCATCTTGCCGTTCTTCTCGTCATAGGCAAAGGCCACCGCGCAGACACCGGTCTGACCCAGCTCGTGGCGTCGGCGGACAAGATCAGCGCTAATCGGGCTTCCCACCCAGTTGCCATCCACGTACACATAGCCGCCGGGAATTCGCTCACCGACCTCCATCGCGTCCTCGCTAAACCGCAAGACGTGGCCGTTCTCCACAACCGCGATGTTCTCCTTCGGCACGCCCACTTCCTGGGCCAACTTGCCATGCAGATTCAAATGCCGCAACTCGCCGTGTATAGGCACAAAGAACTTAGGACGCAGAATGCTGATGAGGAACTTCTGCTCCTCCTGACTTGCGTGACCGGAAACGTGAACCGGCGCCACTGGGTGATAGATGACGTTGGCGCCCTTCTGGAAGAGCTGGTTAATCATCCGATGCACGGTCTCCTCGTTGCCGGGGATAGTATGTGAGGAGAGCACCACGGTATCTCCGGGAACAATGCGCAGCGAGGTGTGCCGTCCGGTAGCTAGCCGGCCCATAATCGAGCGACGCTCGCCCTGCGCACCGGTCGCCATAATCGTCACCTGGTGCGGCGGGAGCTTGCCGATCTGCTGGAGCGACAGAATCAAGTCGTCGGGAACATCGAGATACCCCAGGCGCCGCGCCATCCGCACGTTCTTGACCATGCTGGTGCCGGCGATACCGACCTTCCGGCCAAGGCTCTGAGCGACATCCATCACCTGCTGGATGCGGGAGATAAGCGACGCGAAAGTCGCCACGATCACCCGTCCCTCTGCCGGGCGCATAACGTCGGCCAACGTCGCATTCAGAGACTGCTCCGAAAGCGTCCGCCCCGGATGATCAGCGTTTGTGCTGTCAGCGAGGAGCGCCAGCACCCCGCGCTGGCTGAACTCCGCCAGCTTGGCGATGTCTGTTGGCCAACCATCCACCGGCGTATCGTCAAATTTGAAGTCACCACTGTGCACTATCAAACCCACCGGAGTCGTGATACCCAACCCGACGGTGTCCGGGATGCTGTGACAGACGTGGTAGGGTTCGACCCTGAACGGTCCGATCTGGAGAACGTCGCCAGGGGCCATCGTCTCCAGTTGAACCGTTCTCTGAAGATTCCGACGCAGCTTCACCTCGATCAACCCACGGGTCAGCTTCGTCGCATAGACCGGCACATTGAAGTCCTGTAAGAAGTGAGGTAGCGCACCGATATGGTCCTCGTGACCGTGTGTGATCACGATACCGCGGATGCGATCAGCTTTGCCCTGAAGGTACCCATAATCCGGTATGATGTAGTCAATACCGGGCATATCAGACTCCGGGAACATAATGCCGCAATCAATGATCATGATGTTCCGCCCATATTCCAGGGCCATCATATTCTTGCCAACTTCCCCTAACCCGCCCAGGGGAATGATCTGTAATCTCTCCACATATCCTCTCTTTCGGATGCTATGTCACAAGCGTCACATCAACCGCCGCTATCCAATCGGGCAACCAGTCACTCGCATTAACTGCGAGATAAGTTCAGGTCGTCGTCCACACCATGAGTAACAGCCCGGTCAAGAACTGGGGCCAGGCAAAATTACGCACGAAGTGTGGAGGTCATACAACCGACGTGAATACACTGCCATGGTAGCACATACAAAGGGCATGTCAAACAGTAAGAACGCGCAAACCTACCACACGTCGCAAGATCCAGCATCTCACGAGGCAATCTTGGCCCATAGACAGCCACGGCGCCCGTCACCCTCAGGGCCAAGACGACCAGGGCTCGCCACAGATCTCAGGTGACGGGCCTGTTGGCAGGAATCCGTAACACGCCAGAAATCCTTGACAGACTGCGGGGGTGTGATATGATTCCTGTCGAGGTCAGCCCCTATCGTCTAGCCTGGTCTAGGACACAGGCCTTTCAAGCCTGGTACATGGGTTCAAATCCCGTTGGGGGCACCAACAACACTACAAGAGACCAGGAGAGGGCAAGCAGCTGCCCTCTCCTGGTCTCTTGTAGTAACCTAATTCGTGAAGCGCCCCGCCACCCTCTCCAGTACCTCCCGCTCTAGCGCTTGGGCTTGCCCCAACAGCAATTCCGCTTCCGCCAACGCCTCATCCATGAAGCCTTGATCGGTTATCCCCTCCAGATTGATACGCACATTGAAGTACGCGCCGCGCACGGCGGCACGGGCACAGAGCGCGCCTACGGCCGCATCGGAGGCCGCGTTGGGGTTTCCGATCTCGGCCATCGCCTTCGTGACCTCCATCGAGCGCACGGCAGCCCGCATCGTGCGCAGCGGGACCTCAATGGCACCACGGGTGGATGCCTGGATCGTTGCGCTGCGTTTCGCAGTCTCCTCCGGCGTGGCCTTGGACAACCTGAATGCCGCCATCAGCTCATCGAAAGCACGGGAGTCCGCGTCGATCAATGCCAGCAGCTCCTCCTGGATTACGCGACCGCGCACTGCCCAGTCCGAGAAGAGCTCCCATCGCTCATCCCAGCCACGTTTGTGTGCCGAGCCGTTGGCGACCATCGTGCCCAGCGCAGCTCCCAAAGCCCCTGCCAGCGCGGCAACCGATCCCCCGCCGGGTGTGGGTGCCTCCGACGCCACCGCATCAGCGAATGCCCGCACGGTCAAATCCGTCAAACCGGCCCCCGATCCCCGGGTCGCCAGTGCATATTCGATGATCTTCTTGTCAGGGTCAAACGGACCGAGCTCTTCAAGCCCCATCGACCGGATCGCGAT
>JAGHDT010000300.1 GCA_021159805.1 Anaerolineae bacterium | reverse complement strand
CCTCTGCTGATCTGACGCGCGTGTACGCCGCCGGGGCGCGGGCGCTGACGCATCTTGGCAATGGGCTGCCCAACCAACTGCCGCGTCACCCCAACCCGATGTGGGATGGGCTGGCCGACGACGGGTTCACCGCGATGATCATCACCGACGGGCATCATCTGCCGGCATCGGTGGTGAAGACGATGGCTCGGGCGAAGGGGGCGGCGCGGCTCATCGTGGTGAGCGATGCTGTCTCGGTGGCCGGGTTGCCGCCGGGCGAGTACGATGTCCTTGGAAACCACGCGGTGCTGGAGCCCTCGGGGCGCTTCCACAACCCCGAGAAGCAGTGTTTGGTCGGCTCGTCGGCGACGATGACTGAGTGTATGAACTTCCTGGCATCGCTGGGCGTGTTTGGATTGGATGACCTGGTCACCGTTGGGTTTGACAATCCGCTGCGGTTGCTGGGCCTGACGTCTGCTGACGTTCGGTCGGATGACGGGGTGGGCCTGGTGTTCGAAGCCGGGCAATTTGTCCCAATGGGGGCACCGCAGGTGGCTTCAAGCTCTCGTTGATTTGAGACGCGGCACTGCCACAGGCACGGAGGTGGATCCCTGTTGGCAGAAGGGCGTGGCCTACGCAGTGGGATGACGGCCCCAATGCAGAGTTCTGCAGTGTCGTCGGGACGGATGTGACGCCCACGGGGTCTGTTGCCTTGGACACGTTTATGCTCCACCTGAATGGGCGGGCGTGCTGAGACTGCCTGTCTGCTGGGGTGCTGTCCGTGGTGCAGAATTGCGTCTGTGGATTGAAGGGGGTTGGATGTCGTTACCGTGGTCGCCGGAGCAGCTGCTGGCTGCATTCTGTATTGTAGTGGTCGGAGCACTTGTTCAGGGCTCCGTGGGTATGGGGCTGGGGCTCGTGACCGTGCCCTTCCTCTTGCAGATCGATCCGGTCTTTGTGCCCGGTCCGATCCTGGCGTCAGGGTTTCTGCTGAGCTTGTTGATGGTCTGCCGTGAACGGCAAGAACTGAACCTCTTTGAGATCAAATGGGGGGTGGTGGGCCGAGTCCTCGGCACGATCATCGCGTCGCTGACGCTCTCCCAGCTGCCTCAGGACGAGGCTGCCATTGCGGCGGGGCTGGCGATCCTGCTGGCCGTTGGGCTGAGCTTTTCGGGATTGTCCGTGGAACCCGCGATCGGCACGCTCCTGGGCGCCGGGACAGTGTCGGGGATCATGGGAACGCTTGCCAGTGTTGGCGGCCCCCCTATGGCATTGCTGTTCCAGAGGCAGAAGGGTCCCCAGTTGCGAGCGACCATGTCTGGCTACTTGCTCCTGGGGGGGATGGCTTCGGTGCTCGGGTTGGTCTTTGTCGGGAGTTTCCGACTGCCGGAAGTGCAGGCGACGCTCTTCTTCTTGCCGGCCATCTTGACCGGGTACGCGCTGTCAGGGAGGATGGTCTCGCTGCTGGACGGAGGCTACACGCGGAGTGCGGTGTTGATCGTGTCGGCGGCATCGAGCGTGGTGCTGGTGGTGCGCACGCTGGGGTAGGAGGGGCTCCTATCCTGCGATGTGAGGGCTCAAAGTTTGGGCTGCCATACTGCGGCTGCGGCTACCATACTGCGGTAGCTTGAAGAGCTCTGAGCCCTTTGCGCATTCGAGGGCGGCTCGACCTAGGCAGCCTCGGTATGGCGCCAGATCTCCTGCATCTCCGCATTGGTCGCCAGCAGGGCGTCCAGCGCGCCCGTGGCATCCACGCGACCCTCATTGAGGACTACGACGCGGTCTGCCTGCCGGAGCTTCAGGTGTGGTAATCATGGTGTGTGTGTTGTTGATTTCTATCGTCTTCTCCTTCTGCTGCATGATACGGTCTTCTTCCGTTGTCTCTATCTGTATTGGTCGTGTCTCCTGGACGATGTCGTGTCCGCCTCCGGCGGCGGCTCTCTGTCAGTTCCCACTGCCCAGACCGATAGAACAGAAACAGGGCCGTGGGCGACTGCAGTCGCCCACGGCCGAGATGTTTTAGGTTAGTCTATGCTAACCTGCGGGGAGGCGCACTGCAACAAGGAACAACAGCTGGACGCGAGTCCAGTATTGCCTTGTGGATCACTTCTGTGCGTAGTTTCAACATAGCCCGCCTCCGATAGCTCTTATTATTCGCCAACGTGCGATATTTCACATAGGTTCGGAGGATTTGTCAACTGACCTCTCTGGGTTTTGGGTGGCACCGCGGCTAGCTCTGGGCTGACCTTGAGGAGGGCTTGGCTAGCGCGCTGAGTGAGGGCAAATACGCAGCCGGCCGTGTTTGGTGCTATACTCGGTGAGTGAGGAACGTTACGCGTGACGGCACCCCAACAGAGAGTCTGATCCCACTCCGGTCCCAGGCCTGGCTGTATCGTGGGCTGTGGATTGTGCTGCTGTTGGGGTCTGCCGCGCTGCGGTTTGTGGCGCCGGATTGGGATGCTGGGATCGCAGCGCACCCCGACGAGCGGTTCTTGCTGGGGGCAGCCGAGGCTGTACCCCTGATGCACAACGTCTGTCGCGCCGTGCCCGACTTCCCCTATGGCCATCTGCCGGTGGTCCTTGCCCGGCTGATCGTAATCGCGTCGCCCGGCGCGGATCCGTTGTACGCCGTGCGGCTGCTCTCGGCGTTGGTCGGGGTGGTGCTGGTGGCTCTGGCCGGGGCGGCCGGATGCCGGTTGGCAGGGCGCAGAGGCGGGCTCTTTGCGGGGATCGTCGTGGCGCTGTCTCCGGGCCTGATCCAGCAGGCGCACTTCTATACTGTGGATCCCAT
>JAGHDT010000143.1 GCA_021159805.1 Anaerolineae bacterium | reverse complement strand
TTCGCGCGCCGGCTGGGTTATCTGGTCATCTGCCTGCTGCCTTGGCTTGGCCTGCTGCCGGGTGTCCGGGAGATACCCCCTGCGACGCTGTTGGTCGGAGTGGTGATTCTTATGGCGCTCCCGATGGTGCTTTCGTCTGCCGGTTGGGATTCCTTCTTTGCGGATGTGGTGCCGCCGCGACGCAGATCCCGGGTCGTGAGCATGCGCAGCACGATGACAGCCTTGATCTCCCTGGCGATGGTCCCGCTGATGGGTAGTTTCCTGGAGTGGGTGCCTTTCCCCTACAATTACCAGGTCATCTATCTGGTCGCTTTTGTCGGCGCTGCGGTGAGCCTATGGCACGTGCGCGCGATCAAGGTCAGGCCTGCCGCAGAGGTCGCCCGCCGGCAATCGCCACTTGGTCTCACTGAGGCAGGCAAGATTCTTCAGGACTCCCCGGAGTTCGCGGCGTTGGTGCTCGGCACCATTGTCTACCAGTTGGCGATTTCGATTGTGTCACCTCTGTTTAGCATCTACTTTGTCGAACACCTGGGGGCCTCAGAGAGCTGGATCGGCTGGCGGTTGACGCTGGCCAGTTTGATGTCGATCCTGGCGTACCGGATCTGGCCCACGCAGATCGAGAAACGTGGCGACGTGAAGATGCTGATCTGGGCGTCTCCGATGATGGCGCTGTTTCCATTGCTCACGGGGTTGACGAGCTCTTTGACGCCTAATCTCTTCATTGTGTTGATCCCGCGGCTGTTTGGTTCATGCGTGATGCTGTCACGATACAGCATCTTGCTGCGGGTGACGCCGGCTGACCGGCGTCCGACCTACATTGCGATCTATGCGATTTTGGCCAACGTTGCGGCCTTCGTCGCACCGCTCATCGGCGTTGCATTAGTGGATGTGATGGGGATCACCAGGGTGTTCTTTGTTTCCGCTGGCCTGCGGTTGGCGGCAGCTCTGCTGTACCGCCGGCTGCCATCTGCGGCGCGTAAAGCGGAAGCGGTGACCGCTTAGCAGCGCGTTGCCGTGGTTGTCTGCATACCACCATCTGCTATACTCATCCACGGATTGTTCCGACATTGTGCATGTTGTTGGTTGACTCACAGAATTGAGGCGCAGGTTATCTACGATGATAAAAGCTCTCTTTAGGTTATTCGCTGTAATCCACTTTGCGATCGAACGACTCATCCACAGCCCTGGGCTCTCGTTTCTTGCGCTGTTGGGCGTGGTCCTTTCCGTTGGTCTGGTCAGTAACGCGGCGTTCTTTTCCCAGGCTGTTGACCAGGTGATCCTTGACCGGGAACTCGCGGCGTTCAGCGATATGACAGGACGTCCACCCTTCTCCACCAGTGTCTACACTTTCCCATCCCGGGATAGCCCGATCTCGATCCCACTGGCTGAAGAGTTGGCCCAGAATGTGGCCGCCACCCTTTCGTCTGAGGTTGGGTTACCGATTGAGCACCTGGGCATGCAGGTGCATACCGGCAACATGATGATGCAGCCCCCGGAGGGTGAGACGCAGTACGGTGAGTCGGATGACTTCCTGGGCTCAGTTGATATTGCCTATATCGAGGACGTCTCCGACCAGATGTTGATCGTTGCCGGAGAGGCACTGGACCCGGACGGTACCTCCGGTGAATCTGTGGATGTATGGATGCACACCCGCCTGGCTGAGAAGATGGGTATCAACGTGGGTGAGGTCATTGACGTCGGCGTCAACGTACTGGCCGATACAACCTCTGTCCGCATCGCGGGTCTCTGGGAGTCCCTGGATCCAGATGATGATTTCTGGTTCGAGAACCCAGATGCTACCCTACGGAATGTCCTGCTGGTGCGGCGTCAGGACTACATCGACAGATTGCAGCCACTTGTGCCTTCGAAGAGCTGGTATGTTGCCTGGCACATCATTCTAGAAGACACGCACATCTATCCAGAGTTGGCCCAAGACTACCTGCGGGGCTTCTCCAAGGCCGAAGTGGTGATCAACAAGTACCTCCCCAAGGCCAGGATCAACACACCTCCGCTTGACCCGTTGGCCTCCTTTGTTGCGCGTGGCGATACGCTGGCGGTGCTGCTACTCAGTTTCAACATCCCGGCCTTCGGTTTTTTGGTCTACTTCCTGGTGTTGTCGTCTGCGATCATCGCGCAGTGGCAGCAGCGGGAGACGGCTATGTTGGTGGGCCGCGGGATGCGCGCCTCCGCTGTTCTGACGTTGACCTTCTTTGAGGAGATCATTCTGTTCCTGATCGGCTATCCGCTGGGCATTGGGGCGGGCATGTTGCTGGCGCGCCTGATGGGCAATACTGCCAGTTTCCTGACCTTCCCGATGCGCGCCCCCCTGCCCGTCAGCATGCGGGGACTGAATGTTCCGGTGACGCTCCTTGCGCTTCTGGTCACGTTGGTGGCGCGTATGATCCCGGCCGCCCGGGCCACGCGCCTGAGCGCCGCAGATGTGGACCGATCGCTGGCGCGGCCCTCAAAGGGACCTTTCTGGTACCGTGCTTATCTGGATTTTCTACTGCTGATCCCGACCTACTATGCCTATCGCCAGCTTGTGAATCGAGGAGCGCTCTCGGCATTGGTCAAGGATTCGCCGACCGATATCTACCAGGATCCGCTCTTGATTCTGGTCCCGACGCTCTTTATCCTGGCGTCTGCTTTGATGACACTGCGCATCTTCCCGCTTGTGATGCAGGCCCTGGACTTTGTGGCCAATCTGGTCCCGTGGGCGACACCACACCTGGCGCTGCGGCAGCTTGGCCGGCGCAGTCATACGTACATCAACCCGCTGCTATTGGTGATCGTCTCGCTTGGCCTCGGCGTCTATACGCTGTCTATGGCCGCGAGTGTGGACCAGTGGCTGATTGATCGCACCTACTACAACGTGGGAAGTGACCTCTCCTTTTCAGTGCTTCCACTGAGCACGGATGACTCAACGGGCGGGGTGACGGTCGTGACCGGCGAGTGGATTCCTCTGCCCGCCAATTTCGAGGATGTACCCGGCGTCGAGACGGCCTCGCGCGTGGGGGACTACCCCGTGAGCACGAGGCTGATGATCTCGGGTGACGTTCGCGGGCGATTCGTAGCCATAGACCGGCTGTCTTTCCCGCAGGTGGCCTATTTCCGCAGCGACTTTGCCGACGAATCGTTGGGCGGGCTTATGAACGAGCTGGCAACGTCGCAGAACGCCATTCTGGTCTCCGAAGAGATTATGCAAGAGAACGAGCTCTTTATTGGGGACGAGATCAATCTGAACATCGGCATCAACTATGAGTTCTACGTGTCCGATAAGTTCAAGGTCGCCGGCACCTTCAAGTACTTCCCCACGGTCTACGAGGACCAGAAGGTGGCCTTCATCGGTAACCTGGACAATCTGAACTTCTTCATCGGCATGACCGCACCTCATGACATCTGGTTGTCGTTGGAGCCGGGATACACCGGTGAGGAAGTCCTGGATGCGATCCCAGGTCGACTGGGTGTCGATACCGGCAAGGTCGGTGACGCCCCTGAACGCATCGCCGAAGAGCAGGGCAAGTTCGAGCGGGTCGGCGTCTTCGGAACTCTCTCAGTGGGTTTCCTGGCCGCCGTCGTGATGGCGATTATGGGGCTTCTGATCTATACGTATGCATCGCTGCGCGAACGGCTGCAGCGTTTCACCATTTTGCGCGCGATCGGCCTGCTGCGAACCCAGATCTCCGGCCAGGTGGTGATGGAGTATGCTTTCCTGACGGCTTATGGGTCGATTGCCGGTACTTTGATCGGCCGATATGCCTCGGAGCTGTTTGTGCCGCTTTTCCAGTTTACCGGTGAGGTAGGGGTGCCGCTGCCACCGCTGATCCCGGTCATCGCTAAGGACCAGGTGCGCGGTCTGATCATTGCCTTTGTCACGCTGATCATTGGGTTGGAGGTCCTGGTCATCACCCGTGCCCTGTCGAGACGCTCCTTCTCGTTGTTGAAGGGTGTCTTTGGCTAGACGCCGCCTGGATGCTGTCTGAACTCTATTGAACAAGGAGTAGCTATGGCTGACAAGATTCGCATTGGGATAATCGGTGTTGGGCAGATTGGCAAGCATCACCTACGGAACTATCGGTCCATCGATGGGGCAGAAGTCGTGGCCTTGGCCGATATCGATGAGCTCGAGGGGGCGCGGGTGGCTGAGGAGTTCAAGATCCCGAACGTCTACAACAACGGCTACAAAATGCTGGAGCGGGATGACCTCGATGCCGTAGACATCTGTCTCCACAACAACCTTCATATGGCCGGCGCCGTGGCGGCGCTGCGTGCTGGGAACAACGTCTACTGCGAGAAGCCGATGGCCGGTACGTACACCGATGCGGAGACTATGTACAAAGTAGCTGAGGAGACCGGGAAGCTCCTCTCCATTCAGTTGGGCACGCTCTACAGCAAGGAGACCAAGGCCGCCAAGTACCTCATCGACGGTGGGCATCTGGGCAAGGTGTACCACGCGCGGTCGGCGGGTTTCCGCCGCCGCGGGCGACCCTATGTTGATGGCTATGGTTCCTTCAACTTCGTCCGCAAGGAGGTATCCGCCGGCGGAGCGTTCTACGATATGGGGGTCTACCATATCGCCCGTATGCTCTACCTGCTTGACAATCCCGATGTCCTGCGGATCACGGGGAAGACGTACCAGGAGACGCCCATCGACCCCCGCCGGTTTGAGATCAGTGGCTACAGCGTCGAGGAATTGGGGATGGGGTTCGTCCGCCTGGCGAACAACATCGCCTTTGACGTCATAGAGTCGTGGGCCATTCATCTCGATGGCTTGGGTGGCTCCTATGTCGTCGGCTCTGAGGGTGGCGTTCGGATTGATCCTTTCGGTTTCTACCACAACATTGGCGATATCGCCTTGGACAGCACGGCCGACCTTGGCCAGTTTGACTACCGGATGCACAATGTGCATGAAATCGGAGATGTCTACGATAGCTCGCAGCATCACTGGATCGCGGCAAACCAGGGACGTGTGGAGCTCCTTCCCACCGCCAAGATCGCCCTTAACACTATGCTGATTTCTGAGGGTATCTACCTCTCCGAGAAACTCGGCCGCGAGGTGACGGCTGACGAAGTCCGGGAGATGTCACAGTCTACAGCCGTCGACATCTAGGCCGAGTGCTGCAAGAGCTCGATAATAGGCCCGCTGCACAGCAGCAGGCCTATTATCGAGTTTAGGCAAGGACGCCACGCTATGGCAAGACGACTAAGAATCGCGATGATAGCTTCGGAGTGTGTGCCGTTTGCGAAGAGCGGCGGCCTGGCTGATGTTGTTGGGGCTTTGCCCAAGGCCCTGCGCGCGCTGGGCCACGATGTTATCGTCGTGATGCCCAAGTACGCTTCCATCGATCCGGTGAAACACAAGTTACGGCGGCACTTTGATCAGATGTGTGTTTGGATGGGTAACACTGAGGAGTGGTGCGCGGTGGACACCGCGCGCGCAGCCGACGGTGTCCCGGTCTACTTCATTGAGTCGGACAAGTACTTCGACCGTCCCGGGCTCTATAACGATGATGATTTCCGCGACTACGGAGACAACCCGCGGCGCTTCGCGTTTCTGACACGGGCAGCGCTGCAGCTATGCCACGATATGCGCTTCTACGCCGACGTTGTCCACGCGCACGATTGGCAGACCGCGCTGGCCCCGGCGTATCTCAAAGTGTGGCACTGGGATGACGCCGTGCTGGGGAACGCCGCTAGCGTTCTTACGATCCACAACATCGGTTACCAGGGCGTCTATGGGGTCGAGCACTATGACTATATCGGGCTGCAGTGGGGTAATTTCACCTCCGAAAAGTTTGAGGACCACGGCAAGATCAACTTCCTCAAGGGAGGCATCCAGTACGCTGATATGGTCAACACGGTGAGCCCGACCTATGCTGCTGAAACCCGTACGCCTGAGTACGCTTATGGGCTGGCACCCTATCTGAATGATCGCGGATCCGACTACGTCGGTGTGCTTAACGGCGCGGACTATACCCAATGGGATCCCTCTGTCGACAAAGTGATCCCAGCACACTATTCCCGTCACGACCTGCGGG
>JAGHDT010000166.1 GCA_021159805.1 Anaerolineae bacterium | reverse complement strand
TTGCTGCTTCTTCTTGGTGGTGCGGGCTTGGCTAGATCCCTGATCTCGTCTGTGCAGAGGCCGTCACAGAGATCCCTCGTGGTGGGGTCTGTTCTTGTCCTGTTGGCCGCCGTGCTGATGAATTTCATCGCGCTGACGCGGTGGGCGACAGCGACCGGTGCGCCCTATGGTCGGCTCCTTTTTCCGACCGCGGGCCTACTGGCAGTGCTTCTGACGTGGGGGATCGGGCAGTGGCGGTCGCGCGCTATACGTCACGGGATCGTTGTTCTTCTTGGTCTATCTGGCCTCGCCACGTTGCTGTTTCCCTGGCTGCTGATACGGCCCGCTTTCAGTTCTCCCGTGATGCCGAATGGGCAACCGGTCAATGCTCGCTCATATGAGAATGGCGACTTTGGTGACGTCAGCCTGACCGGCTATCAAGCGGAGCTTGACTCTCTGGCACCGGGAGAGTCGCTTCCGGTGACGCTCTATTGGCATGCTGACGCCGAAGTCGATGAGCTCTTGACGGTCTGGGGACAACTGAGCGGTCTGGATCCCACAGCCCAGGTGGCCAATGACAGCCGTTGGCTGGGGGGGACACTCTATCCCAGTGCTTTCTGGCGCAGCGGCGATGTGGTGGCGCACACCCTAGTTCTTGACATTCCTGACTGGGCGCCAGCGCCGGCCCTCTACTGGGTTCGCGTTGGGCTGCAGGACAGCAACAATCGGAGTGTCAACCTGGAAGGCCAGGAGAACCCATACGCTGTGCTGGGACCCTGGGTTGTTCGCCGACCGATGTCAGTGCCTGATCGGGTGACCACAACCTATTACCGGCTTGGCGATGCCCTAGAGCTTGTGGCCTACGATATCCAAAGTCGGGAGGGATATTTGGACATCGAGCTTTACTGGTCGGCTGTTGCGACGCCCGCATCTGATTACACGGTGTTTGTCCACCTGGTGGATGCCGATGGCCGGCTTGTGGCTCAGCATGACGGCGATCCGTTGAGCGGGGCGTACCCAACGTCCTGGTGGACTGCCGGTGAGATCGTTGGCGACGTGCACACATTACCAGCACCATCGCCTGAAGATGGTGGTGTGGTGCTGTATGTGGGTATGTATGATGCTCAAACCGGCGAGCGCCTTGCCGTCATAGATGGTGGCCGTCATAGACAGCCGAACGACATGATCCGTCTGCTGATAACAAGCGAGTAACTAAGAGGAACAACCGATCATCCCGCGTACCAGGCCCCAGCTTGCAGGATAGATGATGGGTTGATTCGTGCTAGGGGTAGCTGGTCTATGGAGCCTAGATCTGGAAGGGAGCCTGACCAGGGTTGGACTTTGTCACAGTGGCGTCGACTGGTACGAGAATCCGGTAGGCGCCCTGTCCTGGTGTCGGCGGTTCGGAGGTCTGCACGCTCGAGTTGTCACCCGTACGGGTCAGCATGGCGATGCCGGCTCGAGGTTCGAACTATGTCGCATAGCGTGGGTAGGGCCAGGGCTGCCGTGACAACATTCATTCGCACTTGATGTGTGATTCGGGGCCACTATACTGAGACGGAAGGACTGTGTCAAGAGACTCGAGTTGGCCGGGTCGGTGGGCACACATCCGATGATCGCCTGTGGCGCTGGCTGTTCCTGAGGTATGCGAGCAGGAGACTCTGCCACTGCGTGTGGCGATGTGATCCCGTTCTAGATGGCCTACGTGCCGATTCAGTAGGTCTGACAAGGAGGAGATGATGACGGACTTTATGAAAGCCAGGAGGCTGCTCACGGCGTTCAAAGGTGGGCGGTATATCCATGGTTTGGGCGTGCTGGCGAAGGTGGGGCAAGTGACAGCGCCGCTCGGAAGGCGTGCCGCGCTGATCCGCAGTGGTTTCCCGGGCTCTGATGGCTTTGTCTGGACCATCCGGCAATCGTTGGAGGAGGCTGACGTCGCCATTGTGGGCAGTATCGACAGCCCTGCGCCCAATGTACCCATCGAGGATTTGATGCGTATCACGAAGGGTCTGCGTGCCCTGGAGCCCGAGGTCGTCGTGAGCTTCGGCGGCGGGAGCAACATTGACGCGGCAAAGGCCGCCATCTTGCTTCACGATCTCGGTGGGAACATCGAGGACTACTTCGGCGCCGGGTTGGTGACCAAGGCCATCGCAGAACAGGGCCGTTCGCTGACGCCACACGTGGCGATTCAGACCGTGGCAAGTTCCGCAGCACATCTGACCAAGTACTCCAACATCACCAATGCCGCAACAGGGCAGAAGAAACTCATCGTCGACGATGCGATTGTGCCGCAGCAACCTATCTTTGATTACACGGCGACCTTTTCGGCTCCGCTTTCATTGACAGCTGACGGTGCGATGGATGGGATCTCGCATTCGCTGGAGGTGCTGTACGGGGCCGTGGGGAAGGATAACTATGTGCAGATCGAGGCGGTAGCTGCCGAGACTATCCGGCTTGTCGTGACCTACCTGCCGCGTGTGATGCAGAATCCGGCCGACGTGTTGGGACGAGAGGCATTGGGGTTGGCAACTGACCTGGGCGGCTACGCGATCATGCTTGGCGGCACCAACGGCGGGCACCTGACCAGCTTTTCGCTGGTCGACGTGATGCCGCACGGGCGCGCGTGCGCTCTGATGAACCCGTACTACACGGTCTTCTTTGCGCCGGCGATCGAGCGACCACTCAAGGTGGTCGGCGGCATCCTCCGCGATGCCGGGTACGTGCAGGCCGATGTCGATAGACTGCAAGGCAGGGCGTTGGGCGAGGCCGTGGCCGAGGCGATGATTGCTTTCAATGCAGCGATGGGCCTCCCGACCACTCTCCTGGAAACTGAGGCGTTTACCGACGCTCACATCACCCGGGCTCTGACGGCGGCCAAGAATCCGCAGCTGAAGATGAAGCTGGAGAATATGCCGGTGCCGCTTACAGCCGATATGGTTGATGAGTATATGGGCG
Organism: Anaerolineae bacterium; assembly: GCA_021159805.1. Taxonomy (GTDB): domain Bacteria; phylum Chloroflexota; class Anaerolineae; order B4-G1; family SLSP01; genus PWVB01. Next base: position 1,582 of record JAGHDT010000166.1, on the reverse strand, counting down.
CGGTTCTCCAGGCTGCTCGCGATGGTGACCTCAGCCTCATCAAGAACGTCTAGACGAAGGAGTCACAGATGCCACATGCTCAGAGACCCAACATTGTCTTCGTCCTGACCGATGACCAGGGCGCCGGTGAGCTGGGATGTTACGGTAATCCGGTGATCCAGACGCCGAATATGGACGGCTTCTTCGATGAGAGTGTCCATCTGACTGACTACCACGTGGGCCCGACCTGCGCGCCCACGAGAGCCGGCTTGATGACGGGCCACTATCACAATAGCACCGGGGTGTGGCACACGATCGGTGGGCGCTCGCTGCTACGCAAGGATGAGTGGAGTTTGGCCACGGCGCTTTCCGAAAACGGCTACACGACCGGGATCTTCGGTAAGTGGCATCTTGGGGATGCCTTCCCATATCGCCCGCAGGATCGCGGATTCCAGCAGAGCGCAGTCCACGGCGGCGGCGGTGTGGCGCAGACGCCGGACTACTGGGGCAACAACTACAACGATGACACGTACTGCGTGAACGGTACGTGGACGCCGTTTGAGGGGTACTGCACGGACATCTGGTTCGACCAGGCGTTAGCCTTCATTGAGGAGAACCGGGAGCGCCCCTTCTTCTGCTATATTTCAACGAATGCCCCGCACAGTCCTTTCATCGTCGATGAGGCCTATAGCGACCCCTACGCGGACCAGGTCGAGACCCGGGATCGAGCCAACTTCTACGGGATGATCACGAAGATCGACGAGAACTTCGGCGTTCTGATGCAGAAGCTTGATGAATGGGACCTGTCGGATAACACGATCCTGATCTTCATGACGGACAATGGCACGGCGGCCGGCGCGACCCTGGATGCGGACCAGTTCGTGGTCGGCGGCTACAACGCCGGGATGCGCGGCATCAAAGGATCTCCCTATGATGGTGGTCACCGCGTACCCTTCTTCGCACGATGGCCGGCGGGCGGCATCGCCGGAGAGCGCGATGTCACCGTGCTGACCGCGAATGTCGACATCATGCCCACGTTGCTGGATCTGTGTGGCATCGTGCCGGGAGAGCACACCTTTGATGGCGCCAGCCTGGCCCCGCTGATGCGTGATGATCCGGTGGCGTGGCCCGACCGGGTGATGGTGACCGATTCGCAGCGGATCGCAACTCCTATCAAATGGCGTCAGAGCGCGACGATGACCCACCGCTGGCGGCTGATCAATGGGAAAGAGCTCTACGATATCTTGGCCGATCCGGAACAGCGTCACGACCTGGCTGCTGAGTTCCAGGAGGTCGTGGCGCAGCTCCGCGAGGGCTATGAGGCCTGGTGGGACAGGGTCTCCGAGCAGTTTGATAGCACGATTCCTATCACACTGGGCAGGGCTGCCGGTGAGACCGTCCTGCTTACCTCCCACGACTGGCGCAACGATCCCGTGGTCTGTGCATGGAATCAGTCCGATATCCGTGCCGGGCTCGTCTGTAACGGCTACTGGGAGGTCGACGTCGCGCACTCAGGACGTTACCGCTGTGAGCTGCGACGCTGGCCCCGTGAGGAAGCGCGCGCCATCGCAGCGGGTATCGCGGGCCCGCTCAAGCCCTTCAC
>JAGHDT010000103.1 GCA_021159805.1 Anaerolineae bacterium | reverse complement strand
GCCGCGCTAACCCAAGGGCGTTCAACACCGCCCGCGCCGGCACCCTCGCGCCGCGGCAGCGCACCTCGCCGACGCCCAGGAGAGTGACACTCATATGCGCCAGCGGGGCCAGATCGCCCGACGCCCCCTCCTACCCCCTGGACGGCACACAGGGCATAACGCCCTGGTTGATAAAGGCGATCAGCTGGTCGATCGTCTCCCGCCGCACGCCGGAGTAGCCCCGAGCCAGGCTGTTCACCTTGAGCACCAACACCAGCCGCACTATAGCATCGTCCAACAACGGCCCGATGCCCGCAGCGTGGGACAGCACCAGGTTCTCCTGGAGTTGCTCCAGATCCGCGTCGGAAATACGCGTGTTGGCCAGGAGCCCGAAGCCGGTATTGACCCCATAGACCGTCTTGTGAGCCGCGATCACATCCAGCACCGTTTGCCGCGCCCGCTCAATGGCTTGATCGCAAGCAGGATCAAGCGACACCGTCACCGGCCATTCATAGACCCGGCGCAGATCGGGAAGCGTTAGCTCACCCGGTACCAGGTTCAGGTGGAACATCGGCAAACCTCCGAGATGTCGAAGCGCTGGAGCGCCCTAACGTTCACACGTTTGAACGTTCCAACGCTTATCCGTCAACCATCGGCAGATCCAGCCTATGCTCCTTCGCGCACGCGATCGCTTCCTCGTAGCCTGCATCGGCGTGACGCATCACACCGGAGGCCGGATCGTTGGTCAGGACGCGGGCCAGACGTCCGGAGGCGGCCCGGCTGCCGTCGGCCACGATCACCAGGCCGGCGTGCTGCGAGAAGCCCATTCCCACGCCACCACCGTGGTGGAAACTGACCCACGTGGCACCGCTGGCAGTGCTGAGCAAGGCGTTGAGGATGGCCCAGTCCGACACGGCATCGCTGCCATCCCGCATACCTTCAGTCTCACGGTTGGGACTGGCTACAGAACCGCTGTCCAGATGATCCCGCCCAATCACCACGGGGGCCTTGAGCTCACCGTTGGCGACCATCTTGTTGAAAGCCAGGCCAAGCCGTGCCCTGTCGCCCAGCCCCACCCAGCAGATGCGGGACGGCAGTCCCTGCCAGCGGATCTTCTCCCGAGCCATATCCAGCCAATGGTGAAGATGCGCATCGTCGGGCAGCAGCTCTTTGACCTTGGCATCGGTCTTGTAGATGTCCTCAGGGTCACCGGAGAGGGCAACCCAGCGGAACGGCCCGATCCCACGACAGAAGAGCGGACGGATATAGGCGGGCACAAACCCTGGGAAACTAAACGCCTGCGCTACTCCTGCATCATAGGCCACCTGGCGGATATTGTTGCCATAATCGAAGACGGGAATACCCTGGTAGTGGAACTCCAGCATCGCACGCACGTGTACAGCGATAGACGACTCAGCCGCCTTGATCACGCGCTGTGGGTGAGTTTCCCGCAGCTCCGCGGCCTGTTCCAGCGTCCAGCCGATGGGTAGATATCCGTTCAAGGGATCGTGCGCCGAGGTCTGGTCGGTGACCGCATCAGGCCGCACCCCGCGCCGGGCCAGCTCCGGCAGGACCTCCGCGGCATTGCCCAGGAGACCCACAGAGCGCGGCACGCCGGCCTTGCATGACGCCTCAATGGTAGCCAGTGCGCGGTCAAGATCTGTCTCCATCTCATCGACAAGGCCCACTTGCAGGCGACGTTTGATACGAGCAGGGTCACATTCCACCGCCAACATCGAGGCACCCGCCATGGTACAAGCCAGAGGCTGGGCGCCGCCCATACCGCCCAACCCACCGGTGAGGATCCATTTGCCGCTCCAGTCGCCGCCGTAGTGCTTTTTGCCGCAGGCCACAAAGGTCTCGTACGTGCCCTGGATGATACCCTGAGTGCCGATGTAGATCCACGAGCCGGCCGTCATCTGGCCGTACATCATAAGGCCCGCTCTGTCCAATTCGTTGAAATGCTCCCAGGTGGCCCAGTGCGGGACGAGATTGGAGTTGGCGATCAGCACACGGGGCGCGTTGAAGTACGTCTTGAAGACCCCCACAGGCTTACCCGACTGGACCAAGAGGGTCTCGTTAGACCTGAGTCGCTTGAGGGTTTCTATGATCTTGTCATAGCACTCCCAATTCCGTGCGGCTCGCCCGGTACCCCCGTAAACCACTAGCTCGGCGGGGTTTTCGGCAACCTCGGGATCGAGGTTGTTCATCAACATGCGCATGGGCGCTTCGGTGAGCCAGGATCTGCAGGACAGCGTCGTACCGGTGGGGGCTTTAATGCGGCGTTCGGGGTCGAATCGTGTTGCCATAGCGACCTCCTCTGGAGAGTTACAGGTTACTGGTTACAAGTTGCACGTTACACGCTACGTGTTACGTATTGCGCGTTCACCGACGGAAGTCGGCAACGAAAAAACTCAGAAACCGCAACCGGTAACTTGGAACCTGCAACGTGCAACCTGTGACTGGTGTTGGCTGAACCACACTCTATACTAGATAGTATATGCCAAACTGCGAAATCCGTGCAATGGAGGTCTATCCTTGAAAAGCGATCTATTGCTCCATAACGTGACCATCGCGACGATGGTCGGCGGGCACTATGGGCTGACACGAAGAGGCGCAATTCTGATCGATGGCGGGACCATCGTCTGGGTAGGCAAGCTGTCAGCGCTTCCGCGCGCGGAAGCGCGCGAGACGATAGCTGGACGCGGACGCCTGGCCACGCCGGGATTGATCGACTGTCACACGCACATCGTCTACGGTGGCAACCGTGCAGATGAGTTCGAACAGCGGTTGCAGGGTGTGCCCTATGAAGAGATCGCGGCACAAGGAGGTGGCATTCTGTCGACAGTCCGGGCCACGCGAAAGAGCTCCGCCGCGGCATTGGCAGCCGCGGCGCGTCCCCGCATCCGCAATCTGATCCGCGAGGGCGTGACCACGCTGGAGATCAAGACCGGCTACGGACTCAATCTGGAGACCGAGATCAAGATGGTCGAGGCCATGGACATGCTTGCCGAGGATCTGCCCGTGGAGATCTCCAAGACCTTTCTCGGTGCCCACGCTCTGCCCCCGGAGTACCACGGACGGCAGGAGGCCTACGTCAGTCTGGTCTGTGACACGATGATTCCACAAATGGCCGGCCGAGTGGATGCCGTCGACGTTTTCTGCGAGTCCATCGGCTTCTCGGTCGCCCAGACGCGGCGCATCTTCGAGGTCGCCAAGCGACATGGACTGACGGTCAAGATCCACGCCGAACAGCTCAGCCACATGGGCGGCGCGGCTATGGCTGCCGAGATGGGCGCGCTCTCCGTCGACCACCTCGAGTACATCAACCCCAGTGACCTCGCCGAGTTGGCTGCGACGGGCACCGTTGCCGTTCTGTTGCCTGGGGCCCTCTACTACCTCCGGGAGAGCCACTCCCCGCCCGTGGAGATGCTCCGCCGCTTCCAGGTGCCGGTGGCCATCGCCACCGATGCCAATCCAGGCACATCGCCCTGTTTCTCCATTCTCACAGCGATGAATATGGCGTGCGTTCTCCTCGGACTCACGCCCGAGGAAGCGCTGGCCGGCGTGACGGTCCACGCAGCTCGGGCATTGGGCCGCCAGACGCGTATCGGGACCCTCGAGGCAGGCAAGCAAGCCGACATCGCATTGTGGAACGTCGACTCCCCCGCGGAGCTGTCCTACTACCTGGGCTACAGCTCCTGCTCGCTCGTGATCAAAGACGGACAGCCGAGAAGCATCGACGCATAGTCATCGGAAGAAAGCTCCACGCTGGTTGCCGTCCTCAGGAAATACGCAAGATGTCCCACGCGGATCCTGGGCGCGGTTCTGAACGACCGGCGGTTCCACATGATACGTTTCAGGCGGATTTATAAGATCAGTGAAGTGACCTGTGGTGCGGGGTATCACTGTCGGCGGAGCCCGCCCTGGGATCCATCCCTGGGCTAGGTAACAGCGCCCCATCAATGGGGCTTCAGGCCGCTTTTCTGCGTCTGGAAGCCCGATTCATCGGGTGCCGCTGTGTAGCATCGGGATTCATCCCGGTGCGACTTGAGCAGCCGAGGTCCGACCGCGCTACCAAGTTGATTTCTTGTAGTTCATTACGAGTGCTGCTCACGTCGGTCTGCTGACGCAAGCAGCGAGATCCCTCCCAGTTCCGCTCCCTGGCGGTATCAACGTAATCTCTCAAGCTTCGACGATCTCCGGGCGCGCCGCGACAGCACCAGCACTAACCTCCCGAATAAGGGAAGCAGCAACGGTGTGTATTTGCCCTTGCCAAACAACCGATTCTCTGGATACTTAGAATCACTCATACCGTAGGATGGGAGCAAGTGCTATGTCCATCACCGAACGTGTTGCACGCCTACGAACACAGAGCCTCGAAGCGGTGCCGTCTATCTCCACCGAGCGTGCGGAGTTGATGACGGCCTTCTACAAGCAGGCCGGCAACCCAGCCTCCGCGCCTATGCGCCGTGCTTTGGCGTTCCACAATCTGATGGAACACCGCACCATCTGCATCAATGAGGGTGAGCTTATCGTTGGGGAGAAGGGCCACGCGCCCAAGGCTGCCCCGACCTATCCGGAGCTATGCTGCCATACACAAAGTGATCTGGAGATCCTCGATACGCGGGAGAAGATCCCCTTCAAAGTGAGCGAGGATGCGCGCCGCATCTACACCGAGGAGATCATCCCTTTCTGGCGGGGGAAGACGATGCGCGAGTTGATCTTCCAGGAGATGACCGAGGCCTGGAAAGACGCCTACGCGGCCGGCATCTTCACCGAGTTCATGGAGCAGCGCGGCCCGGGTCACACGACGCTGGATGACAAGATCTACCGTCGGGGGATACTCGACTTCAAGCGCGACATCGCCCGGCAGCTCGAAGCCCTGGACTATCTGAGCGATCCCGAGGCCTATGCCAAACAGGAGCAGCTCAAAGCGATGGCCCTTGCCGCCGACGGCATCATCCGGTTCGCCGAACGCCACGCGGAGAAGGCGTTGGTGCTGGCGGAGAGAGAGTCCGATCCGGAGCGCCGGCAGGAGCTGCTGCAGATTGCCGAAGTCTGCTCGTGGGTCCCGGCGCACGCCCCCCGTAACTTCTGGGAAGCGCTGCAGACTTATTGGTTTGTCCACCTCGGCGTCACGTCGGAGCTGAATCCCTGGGATGCCTTCAATCCCGGCAAGCTAGATCAACACCTTGATCCCTTCTACCAGCAAGGGCTGGCCGAAGGGACGCTCACGCGAGACCGTGCCCAGGAGCTGCTCCAGTGCTTCTGGATCAAGTTCAACAACCAACCGGCCCCGCCCAAGGTAGGCGTTACCGCGGCGGAAAGCGGCACCTACACCGATTTTGCGCAGATCAACTTGGGCGGCGTCACACCCGACGGTGCCGATGGCGTCAATGACGTGACCTACCTGATCCTGGATGTGATCCAGGAGATGCGGCTCCTGCAGCCCAGCTCCTCCATTCAGGTCAGCAAGAAGAACCCCGACCGCTTCATCAGGCGGGCCGGCGAGATCATCCGTACCGGCTTTGGGCAGCCTTCGGTCTTCAACACCGACGTGATCATCGAGGAACTGCTGCGGCAGGGCAAGTCACTTGTGGATGCGCGCTGCGGGGGTACCAGCGGCTGCGTCGAGACCGGGGCCTTCGGCAAAGAGAACTACAACCTCACGGGCTACTTCAATATGCCCAAGGTGCTGGAGATCACGCTCCATAATGGCGTGGACCCACGGACCAACAGACAAATCGGGATGGAGACCGGCGACCCGAGGAGCTTCGAGACGTTTGATGAG
>JAGHDT010000145.1 GCA_021159805.1 Anaerolineae bacterium | reverse complement strand
GATGCTGGCGGATCAGGAAAACACCGAGATCGCCACGTCGGTGGGCGTGATCCCCGATTGGCGCAAGGCCGGACCGGTGCGCGAGATCCCGTACGGGGCGCTGATTCCGCAGGGTGTCAGGGGACTGCTGGTCGTCGGGCGATGCATATCCGCCGAGGGCGAGGCGTGGGAGGTCGCACGTGTGATCCCGCCGGCGGTCCTGACCGGACAGCTCGCCGGCATCGCAGCTATCCTCGCGATCCGCCACGGCACGACCCCCGATGCGCTGGTGGTTGATGACATCCAGACGGTGATCCAATCGCAGGGCCTGCCCCTGCACGCTTCAGATATCGACGGCCTTGATCTGTGATCTGTCTTCTTGTGATTTGCCATTTGCGATTTGATCATTCTTATTCCCAGGAGCTTATTTGATGACATCAGTAACCAACACATCCTCCAACCGCCGTTCGGTTGGCGACCGCCGTTCGGTTGGCGACCGCCGCCTGATCGGTCTCTACATCGCCGCGGTGGTCTTCTTTTGGGCAGCTCTGTACATCTACGTACCGACGCTTTCGGTTTATGTGGAATCGAAGACGAGCACGCTGGCATCTGTTGGCGTTGTGCTTTCGATGTATGGCCTTTGGCAAGCGATTGTCCGGCTGCCGCTGGGTATCGCTGCAGACTGGGCCGGTCGGCGCAAACCCTTTATCATTGGTGGCTTTGCGTTTGCCGGGCTGGGCGCTTTGATTATGGGGCTGTCTGATGGCGTGGGCGGCCTGATGATTGGTCGTGCCTTCACTGGCTTCGCGGCAGGCGCGTGGGTCCTGTTGGTGGTTGCCTTCAGCAGTCTGTTTGCGCCGGAGGATGCGGTGCGGGCGTCGGCGATCCTCTCGGCGATCAATGCCGTGGCCCGCGTGATCGTCACCAGCGTGACCGGCTCTCTGAACCTGATGGGGGGCTACCCGCTCTCCTTCTTCGTCGCCGTGGTGATGGCCGGCCTGGCTATCCTGGCGATGCTCTTTGTGAAGGAGCCTCGTCGGGCAGTGAAGCGTTCCAGCTTGCGTCAGGTCGGCGCATTGATCGCCCGGCGAGATGTTCTGATGCCGGCCTTACTCGGTATTGTGTCGCAGTATGCCATCTGGTCATCGACTTTTGGCTTTACGACGAACCTCGCCAAGAATATGGGTGCCACCGATGTTGTCCTCAGTTTACTGGTGAGCATGAACCTGGCAGTGGTTTTCTTGGGCAATCTGGCGATGTCGGCTGTGGCCAAGAAATTCGGCGAGAGGCGGATGGTGGCCCTGAGTTTTGTCTTTGTGGCTTTGGGTCTGGGCTCCCTGGCAGTGGCTAAAGGGATGACGATGGTGTTCGTCGGGCAAATCCTGATGGGGTTGGCGAGCGGTGTCGGCTATCCGGTCCTGATGGGTTTGAGCATTCGCTACGTGGATGAGTCAGAGCGCGCGACGGCGATGGGTCTCTACCAGTCGGTCTACGCCATCGGTATGTTCTCGGGGCCAACAGTGAGCGGCATTCTGGCCGATCGGATCGGTATCCAACCCATGTTTGTCGTCACCGCGGTGGTCTGCTTGACTCTGGGGCTGGTCGGCACGCGGCTGTTGCGGGGCAGGGAGTAAGACAAATCACAAATCACAAGCTTCGGAATAGACATCACGTTCGCTCGCGCACACCACGCAGCACGACAAGGTAGCACGCAGAACGGCCCAAAGCCTCGGCCCGAGCAGACTCGGGTTGAGATTGGGCGAAAGGCTTTGGGCCGGCAGAGGGTCATTTTCGAAGTAAGCGTGCCTATGTTTGTGATTTGCCGATTTGCCATTTGTTGATTTGTGATTCTCGAGTCAAGGAGGTAACTTGTGAAGATTAGACAGTCTGTCTGTTATCCGATGATCAAACCCGCCGATATTCCTTTGGCCGATTTCGTCGCCAAGGTGGCGGAGATGGGCTTCCCGGCGATCGAATTCTGGTCGCGCGATGAGGGTTACGACGATGTGGTTGCGCTGGCGCGTAAGCATCATCTGGCCATCGCTACCATGGGGGGACACAACAGCCTTGCGGTCGGGCTCAATGATCCCGCCGAGCATGACCGTATCGAGGCCGAGCTTCACGACTCCATCGATCTTGCTGCCGCGGCGAGGATACCCGGACTCATCGTTTTCAGCGGGAATCGCCGTGAGGGCGTGACCGAGGAAGCGGCGATTGAGGCCACGGTAGCGGGTCTGCGGCGCGTGGCACCATATGCCGAGGCGAAGAACGTCAACCTGAATTTGGAGTTGCTGAACTCCAAGGTGGATCATCCCGGCCACCAGTGCGATCACAGCGCGTGGGGGCTGGAGGTCTGTCGCCGGGTCAACAGCCCGAACGTGAAACTGCTATTCGATATCTACCATATGCAGATCATGGAAGGGGACGTGATCCGCACGATCCGCAACAACATCCAGTGGATCGGCCACTTCCACACGGCTGGAGTACCGGGCCGGCGCGATTTTGACGACACGCAGGAGTTGAATTACGCTGGAATCTGTCGCGCGATCGCTGAATCAGGGTACAATCTGTATGTTGGGCATGAGTTCAAGCCGAAAGGCGAAGTATACGGTGCCCTAAAGCAGGCCTTTGCGATCTGCGATCAGGGGTAGACCGCGTTTGAACGTTCCAACGTTCGAACGTCTAGGCGTTGCGATGCTGCAATCTCTCAATTTGGTGATTGATGACAATGACTGAGGAGGTCGATTCATGACGGAGTTTCCGCGAACTATGGTGGGAGGGGTATCGCTACCCCGGTTGATCGCCGGCTCGAACTGGTTCCTTGGCTATTCTCACACGAGTGTGGCCAAGGATAACTTCATCAAGACGTATCAGACTCGGGATAGCGTGGCCGAGATCCTGTCGATCTTCCTGGAATACGGTGTGGATGCCGTGATGGGCCCGATGTCCGAGAAGCTGGAGGAGGCCGTGCAGGAGGCCGAACAGCGCTCCGGCAAGGGCATCATCCGGATTCTGACGCCGCACTTCAACATCACGCCCGGTGGTCCGGAAGCGATGGCCCCAGAGCGCGTTTTCGACACCTGCAAGGAGATGAATGCGACGTTCTGCATGCCTCACCAGGCCATCACAGACGCGTTGATGGACCGGATGTACCGGAAGATACGCGATATCGACATCTACACCGCGATGATCCGCGAGCGCGGTATGATCCCTGGACTCTCGACCCATATGCCCGAATCCGTTATCTATGCAGATGAGACGGGCGCGGATGTCGAGACCTACATCCAGCTCTACAACGCGGCCGGATTCCTGCTGCAGGTGGAGGCTGACTGGGTGATGCGCATCATCAAGAACGCCAAGAAGCCCGTGATGACGATCAAGCCATTGGCGGCGGGTCGCCTGCTGCCCGTTGTGGGGCTCTCCTTCGTATGGAATACGATTCGTGATTGCGACATGGTCACCATCGGCACCACCACGCCGGCCGAGGCACGCGAATCCATCGAGATCTCACTCGACCTGCTGAACAAGCGTCTGCCCGATAACGAACTTCAGCGTACGCGCAGCAAGAATTCGCTCTAGGCGTTGGGTCCCTCGCCGCGCTGCCGTGCGAGTCAAGACCCTTCAAGCGTTACCCGAGCCCGGGCGTGTTTCAGAATGGGGGCGAAGAACCACCTATGGT
>JAGHDT010000162.1 GCA_021159805.1 Anaerolineae bacterium | reverse complement strand
TCCGTATCCGAGGTCGCGCAAGCCTTCAGCCAGGGCTTGCGCGGCATCGGGCTCCCCGTGCACGACAAAAGCCTGCTTGACCGTGGCCGCGTGCGGCGCCGCCCACGCCAAGAGATCGTGGCGCCCCGCGTGAGCACTGTAGCCATAGAAAGTGTGCACATCAGCGCGGAGCTCATACTCATCCCCGTAGATCTTGATCCTCTCGGCGTGTTCAGCGATGCGCCGCCCCAACGTATAGGGGGCCTGCCATCCCGTGATCAACACCGCATTGCGCGGATCCTCAACCGCGTGAAGTAGATGATGCTGCACACGACCTGCCTCAGCCATCCCCGAAGCACTGATAATGATGAGAGGGTTCTTTGCCTCATTGAGTGCCTTGGACTGCTCGACACTGCGCACGTAACGCAGGCGGGAGAAACCAAAGGGATCCCCGTCGCCGCTATCCGACAGGAACTTGTGTGTCTCAGCGTCGTAGCATTCAGGGTGCATCCGAAAAGCTTCGGTGGCGTTGACAGCCAGGGGGCTATCGACGTAGATGGGGATCTCGGGGATGCGGCCTTCGTAGGTCAGCTAGTGAAGATGGAGGACGATCTCCTGTGTTCGGCCCACAGCAAAAGCCGGGATAATGATACGCCCGCCACGACTGGCCACTTGATTCACCACGGCAGCAAGACGCGCCTTGATATCCTCAACGGGCGGATGCTCGCGATTACCGTAGGTGCTCTCAATCAGCAGAGTATCCGCCGGCGGCATCGGCGTCGGGTCGCGCACAATAGGCAGATTGGGCTGCCCCAGGTCACCGCTGAAGAGGATGCGCTCGGTGCGATCTCCCTCCCGGGCCTCCACCAACACCATCGCAGAACCCAGGATATGGCCGGCGTCAAAGAAGGTGACCGTAATGCCACGAGCAATTCTGATCGGCCTGGCGTACCCCGTCCCTACGAAATGGTCCAGCGTCCGCAGGGCATCGGCCTCGGTGTAGAGCGGCTCCATCGGCGGCTTTCCCTGCCGTTTACGTCGTTTGTTAACGTACTTGACATCATACTCGTGGATGCGGCCCGAATCAGGAAGCATAGAAGCACAGAGGTCGCGCGTCGCGTGCGTCGCGTAGATCGGCCCGTCGTATCCGTTCTTCACCAAGTTCGGCAGGTTGCCCGAATGGTCAATGTGCGCGTGTGAGAGAACCACCGCGTCCAGACGCCGGATGTCGAAGGGCAGCTTGCGGTTCCGTCTGTAGGACTCCTTGCGCTTCCCTTGATAGAGCCCGCACTCGAGCAGGATATCCTTACGCCCAACCCGGAGATAATGCATCGAACCGGTGACGGTGCCGGCAGCACCAAAGAACGTTAGTCTCATCGTCGGGCTCCTTGACCTGAAGTGGGGTCAGTATGATACCAGCTGCAACAAGTCGGGCCCGTACGTCGCCTGGCGCCACGGGCCGATACCGGGCACATCCAGAAGCGCCTGCAGGCTCCCCGGGCGGTTCTGGGCAAGATTCCACAGCACCGCATTGGGTAAGATGACATCGGAATCCACGCCGCGCCCTGCAGCCACAGCCTTACGCCACGCCTTCAGCCTGTTGAAACGATCCACAATGGCCTCGGGCAACCGAGGATGGCGCAGCGGCTCGGGCGGATCGGGTAGATTGTCACTACGCAGCGCCCCAAGGATCTCAGAACCGTAACGGCGCACCTGCGAAGCAGCGATTCCCACCGCGGCCAACTCACCACGGCTGCGAGGCTGAACACGGGCCAGCGTGACCAGCCATCTACTCGAAATGACCTTGACCGGCGGGCGATCCAACCCTTCCGCAGTTCGTTCACGCCAAAGATAGAGCTGATAGAGTTTCTTCAGTTCGTAAGGACGCAGAGTGTGGACGCCCTTCAGACGCCAGAAATGCCGGGCCTCGTGATCTGCAGGGGGCACTTCGACCGTTGTGGTCAGGTAGTCGAAGACCTCCTGTGCTTCGGCCCAACGTCCGGCTGCCTCCAGCTCGGACTTCTGGATATCGCTCAGAGCGATCAAATAATGGCTATCCATCCAGGCATAGGTCAGCGCCTTGGGGTCAAGCGGACGCGCACCCCAATTGTAGCGCTGATACTTCTTGTTGGGGTGAACATCAAAGTGCGTCGCCAGGACGTTGGCCAGCCCGACCTTGGGCCAGCCAAGAATGCGTCCTGCCCACATCGTGTCAAAGATCGACCGCGTGGCAAAACCGAGATCCCGGAGGAGAACCATCAGATCGTAGTCCGCGGCGTGGAAGATCTTCTCCGTCTCCGGTGACTCAAACATCGGAGCCAGCGGTGAGAGATCGTCCAGCGCAAGCGGATCCACAAGATAGTCCGTGCCGGGCACTGAGATCTGAATGAGACAGACCCATTCGCGGTAGGCGTAGAGACTGTTCGCTTCCGTATCCACCGCAATGCGCGAGTATTGCTTCAGAGTATTGGTCAACTCGACAAGGCCGGCTTGGGTATCAATCAAGACCGGGCTCCGTTCTTCGTCCAGTGAGGCCTTTATGGGATTAGGTTGCATCGTCTTTAGTGCACCGTACCAATCTTGGTAAGTCAGTATGCCAATTGCCAGGCGAACGCCGCACAGATCTGAAAACATCTGTCCCTACAATCCAACGAATTGGATCACAAGTCTCCACAGACCCATTATCCTCATTCATACGCAGATGTCAACTAACTATACATCGTCAATATGAGCTGCGGCACTGCCGTCGCTGAACTGAAGCTCAAGAGGCAGACCAGCCGTGGCTTGACGCACTGAGGTCAAGAGGCTGCCGGTCTCGCGTTGGCGAACAATCGCATATCCTCGCGTGAGCACGGCCTCGGGGCTAAGGGACGTGAGCCGTGCGCGAAGCCCCCTAATCCTTTGGTACGCCATCTCTATCCGATGATCCATTGCACCATCCATGCGCAGACCCAGATCATCGATGCGCTGGCGACCGCCCTCGACGCGCGCCAGGGGCGAAAGGTGCTGCAGTGCACGCTGCGAGGTCGCCAACCACTCGCGAGATCGTGAAAGTTGCTGGGAAACCGCACGTGTCATCCGCGTCCGCATCTGCCACAGACTCGTGCGCAGCTCGATGAGCTCAGGAGTGACCAATTCCGCAGCCGCCGAGGGTGTCGGCGCTCGCCGGTCAGAAGCAAAGTCTGCGAGGCTGAAGTCGGTCTCGTGTCCGACGCCCGAGACCAGGGGCAGCCGAGAAGCTGCCACGGCACGGGCCACCGCTTCATCATTGAAGGCCCAGAGATCCTCCAGCGATCCCCCACCCCGCACCAGAAGGATCACGTCCACGTCATCCCGTCCATTGAGGCGCTCAATCGCCCGGACAATCCCCGGGGGGGCCGCATCCCCCTGGACCACCGTCGGCGAGAGCAACACCCGCGCCAGTGGGTAACGACGGCTCAGCACGTTGAGCACATCCCTGAAGGCCGCTGACGTGGGCGAGGTCACCACGCCGATGGTCGTAGGGAACGACGGCAAAGCTCGTTTCCGCGCCTCGTCGAAAAGGCCCTCTGCCTGCAGGCGCGCTTTGAGGCGCTCATACTCCTGGAAGAGCGAGCCCCGGCCGGCCGGCTGGACCTGATCCACGTAGAACTGGTAGCGTCCCCCTTGTTCATACACGCTGATGCGCCCGTGCGCCTGGATCTTGTCGCCGGACCGCGGTATATAGGCCAACGAGCGTACCTGGCCACGCCAAATGACCGCGCCGATCTGGGCACCGGCGTCTTTGAGGGTCAGATACACATGGCCTGAAGAGGCATGTGACAGATTCGAGACCTCCCCCTCAATCCACAGGTCCTGGAATGTGGGCTCTTGCTCAATCAGGCTGCGAATCCTACTGGTGACCTCGCTGACGGTCAGGGGGCCCTCAGGCTGCGAGAAGATACTCAGTTGATCCCACATAGGCGCTCAGAAGGCCAGCCGCGGGAACCGGACAAGTTGCAGCCCGCTGCCTATTGGCAACGGCGTCGTCAACAAACCGATGCCCCAGAAAAACTCCACCACGCAGACCGTGGTACACAGTATCGACATGACCCGCGCCACGGGGTACAGTCTCACACTGCGCCTCGATCTTGACGATCGCCGACGTGTCATCGTTGCCTCCCTGGCCTCTAGCTGCCCCAATCTTACCTCACGAAGGGGAAACGGTAAAGCGGTGCGTTTCTGAAAGGACAACAACACAATGCGCACTGCGCAACGTGCGGTGCAGCTTCCCGTCACTCTGCTGCGCAGATCACGAGCGTAAGATCGCTCCGGGTTGCTCGCGGCGGATCACAGCCCGCGGCTCCGCGTACACAGCGTCGGCGTGGGACAGAGCCGGAAGTGCCGCATTGTGATCCGGCACGAGCGAAGGGCCAGACAGGTGACGAAGAATTGCGGTCCAATATCCCTGACCCTGTCCCGTGCTATAATCTCTCTTGATTGGATCGACCGGGATCGATACAGTGGAGGATGAGCTATCCACAGGATACTGGTGGACACGCGTGAGTTGAGCTCACATCAAATGGGTACTGTCCTATGCAAGTCATCCTGACGCACGAAAACGCAGACTTCGACGCGATTGCGAGCTTGCTGGCTGCTCACAAGCTCTATCCTGGAGCGCTACCCGTGTTGCCCCGTCGGGTCAACCGGAATGTGCAGGCATTCCTCTCACTCTACGGCCCTGGATTTCCCTTCACACAACCCGACGCCTTACCGCGCGGTCAGCATGTCCAGCGCGTGATCCTGGTCGACACGCAGAAACTCTCCTTCGTTCGCGGGATGGGCAAGAACATCAAACAGGTAACCGTCATTGATCATCATACGCCCCCCGACGAAGTGCCGGAAGGCTGGCACATACAGTCCGAGCCGCTGGGGGCCACAACGACATCGTTGGTCGAGGCCATCTCAACGCGTCTGATCCCCATCTCGCCGGCAGAGGCCACCTTGATGCTTGCGGGCATCTATGAGGACACGGGCCACCTGACCTATACATCCACCACGCCGCGCGATCTGCGCGCAGCTGCGTGGCTGATCGATCAGGGCGCAGACCTTGAAATTGCCACCGGATTCCTGGATCACCCGCTCACCGTCGCCCAACAGAGCATCTTCGATGGTCTGACAGAGCATCTTGAGACTCGGGAGCTTGGCGGGCACCCGGTCGTCCTGAGCTGGGCTGTATCGCCGCCGGACACGGAGGAGGAGATCTCCACGCTCGCCCATAAGCTGCGCAATCTCCTGGAACCCAGTGCGCTCTTCATCTCGGTGCAGATTGGCAACAACACACAGCTCGTGGCGCGCAGCGCCACGGACGACATCAATGTTGCCGCCGTGGCAGAGCACTTCGGCGGTGGCGGTCACAACCGCGCGGCAGCAGCACTGATTCGAGATCGGACCTCGACAAGTCTGATGGATGAGTTGCGGACCATCCTACCTCTCTACGTCCGCCCACGCATCAAGGTCCAGGATCTGATGTCCCACGGGGTACGCACGGTGGCGCCTGATGAGACCATCAAAGATGTCGCTCAGCAGATGCTGCGAACGGGACACGAGGGCTTCCCGGTCCTCGATGCCGATGAGAAGCTACTGGGTCTCGTGACACGAAATGCCGTGGACCGAGCTATGCAGCACCAACTGGGTCACCAGCCCGTCAGCCGGATACTGCAACCAGGATCGATGACAGTTTCACCGCGCGATTCGGTGGAGCGCGTCCGCGACCTGATGATCCAGACCGGCTGGGGCCAGATTCCGGTCGCGCTCGACGGGCAGATCACTGGCATCGTGACCCGCACCGACATGATCCATTTACACCCGTCCTCACAGACAACAGAACGCCAGAAGATCGCGCACCTCCTGGAGGAGTCGACGCCCGAGCCGTTGCTCACGCTGATCCGCGAGATCGGTGCCAAGGCAGCCGAGGCCGGCTACGCGATCTACTTTGTGGGCGGGCTGGTCCGGGACCTGCTGCTCGGCCACAGCACACTCGATGTCGACCTGGTGGTGGAGGGGGACGCCATCGAACTGGGCCACGCGATGGCGGCAGCTTACGGCGGCGAGATCCGCAGCCACAGACGTTTCGGGACCTCCAAGTGGCTGCTGCCCGATGACATCTGGAATGTCATGCGAGCCCGGCGGCAGCACAACGAGCTCTGGCACCAAGGCACCAGCCACGATACACCGCGTGGAGACGGGAACAAGCTGCCACACTTCATCGATCTGGTAACAGCACGCACCGAATTCTACGAGCACCCAACCGCCCTTCCGATGGTCTCCCGCAGCTCGATCAAACAGGACCTGCACCGCCGAGACTTCACCATCAACACGCTGGCGATCCGGCTTGACCCCCAGCGCTGGGGCGAGATGCTGGACTTCTACGGGGGACGTGCCGACCTGGAGGACGGCGTGATTCGCGTGCTCCACAGTCTGAGTTTTATCGATGATCCGACCCGCATCCTCAGAGCTGCGCGTTTCGAGGCGAGTCTGGGTTTCCGGATTCACAAGCGCAGCGAAGCTCTGATTGCCGAAGCCATCCCCTTGCTGGATCGCGTAACCGGTGAACGCATCCGCCACGAGTTCGACCTCATTTTCCAGGAAGCTGCACCGCAGACTGTTCTGGATCGTCTGCAGATGATGGGCGCCCTGCACCAGATCCATCCCGACCTCTCCAGCGACGCGTGGTTGGCCGCGCGCCTCAGACTATTGATCGAAACGTTCGATCCCAGCATCTGGGATCTCGACGATGATCTCCCCGATTTCTACTGGGCGTTGCTCCTTTACCGGCTGGATCACTGCGCCATCGAGCAGGTCCGCAAGCGTCTGAGACTCTCCAGTCGCCTCCGGGAGCTGCTCAACTCGCAAGAAGCTATCCGTAAGGTTCTGTGCAACTTCGGCGACGAGGAAAAGGCGAGCGCTATCACCACCCGCCTTGACGCACTGCCTCTGCAGGGCCTGGCACTGGAGTGGCTGGCAACGGACAGCTCCCGGGAGCGGCAGCTGTTGGAGCACTATGCCCGTGAGTGGCGGTGCGTCCAGCCGGAGCTCAATGGGGATGATCTACGATACCTAGGTTTCAAGCCCGGCCCGATCTTCCGCGATATCCTCTCATCATTGAAAGAAGCCCGGATAGATGGGGGCACGACTAATCGGGCAGACGAGATCGCGCTGGTTAGGAAGAGCTTTGGTCCCGAGAACGGGTACTGAGCAAGACCACAGGAGCGGCAATGGAATCCAGATACTATCCATCCTACCAGGCTCTGCAGTATGCAGACCAGATCCTGGATAGCATCGCAGAGCAAGCTCCCGGATACCAAGGCAGGCTTGGCGCTTACTGGTACTGGCGCCTGCCGGCTGGCATATTGGTGACCTTCAGACTCGGATTCCGCATCACCGAACAACGCTGGGACGTACTCCACGGCGAAGCTGTGACGCCAAGAGTGGGGCTTTTCAGTGCTGCAGACTTCCCCTTTGCCGTCTACGGAACGCTGCGGGAATCCCCACCCTATATTCACGATCTCGAGGGTGATGCAGAGTGGTCCAACCGCCTCTACTTCCAGATGGGGCAGCTGATTGCGGATGCTATCGTATGGATGGAGACCCTACTGGCCACGGCCTTGGATCCCCGGATCAGCGTACCCAGCTCCTTCCCGGCATTGACGCCATTGGAACGAGAGCTGGTGGTCTATGCGGTCAAGGAGCTCAACGGGCGCTTCACGGTCAAAGCCCTCCATCAGGCCTTTTCCAGCAAGATCTCCCACCGAGCACTCTCAAGGCTGGCTCAAACGTGGGAGGCCACGGGATTGCTGACGGAACACCCCCGGAGGGTCACCATCGCACTTCGCACCCTGGTGGAGCAAGCCGGTAGCTTGTCCACATAGAATTGGAGAGGACCATGCCCACGACGGATCTTGAGCAGAGGAGTATCAACGCTCTGCGAATTCTGGCGATCGATGGTGTGCAGCAGGCTAACTCAGGACACTGCGAACTCCCAATGGGGATGGCCGATGCTGCCTACGTCCTCTGGACACGCCACCTCAAACACAATCCCAAGGACCCGGCCTGGCACAACCGAGACCGTTTCATTCTCTCCGCAGGACACGGATCAATGCTGCTCTATAGCTTGCTGCACTTGACCGGCTATCCCCTGTCCCTCAACGAGCTCAAGCAGTTCCGCCAATGGGGCAGCCAGACAGCAGGACACCCGGAGCATAACGTCGACTTGGGCATCGAGACAACGACAGGCCCCCTCGGCCAGGGCTTCAGCACCGGCGTGGGCATGGCCATCGCTGAACGCCACTTGGCTGCGCGTTTCAACCGCGAGGGCTATCCGATCTTTGCTCACTGGATCTACGCAATCGTGTCCGACGGGGATCTCATGGAGGGCGTCACACAGGAAGCCGCGTCACTTGCAGGGCATCTTGGACTGGACAACCTCATCTACCTCTATGATGACAACGATATCACCATTGAGGGGTCGACGAACCTTGCCTTCACGGAGAATGTCCGCACACATTTTGAGGCCTATGGGTGGCACGTCCAGGAGATCGATGGGCACAGCACGGATGCCGTGGACGCTGCGATTCGCGAGGCCAAAGTGAGCAGGGGACGCCCGCACTTGATCATATGCAACACGCACATCGCTTATGGCAGTCCCAATATGGAGGGAAGTACAAAAGCGCACGGCGGTCCGCTAGGAGTCAGCGAAGTGCGTGCCACCAAAGAGGCGCTCGGGTGGCCCTCCACGGAGCCGTTTTTCGTGCCAAAAGATGTGATCGCACGGTACCGCCTGGCTATCCCGCAGGGTGAGCGGGCAGAGGCTATCTGGCAGGATATGTTGACGAATTTCGAGCAAGCCTATCCCGAGGAGGCCAAGGAACTGCGTCGCGTGATGTCCGGTAGTCTGCCTGAGAACTGGGAGATGGCACTGCCGAAGTTCAGCCCGTCCGACGGAGCTATTGCGACACGCGCGGCCTCCGGGAGGGTCCTGCGGGCCTTGGCCCCAGTGATTCCGGAGCTTATGGGCGGCTCTGCTGACCTGGCGCCCTCAACTCAGACGTTTGTCAGCGGTTACGGAGATTTCCAGGAGGCAACACCAGAGGGCAGAAACCTCCACTTCGGTGTTCGCGAGCACAGCATGGGCGCCATCCTCAACGGTATGGCCCTGTACGGCGGTCTGCGGCCCTACGGCAGCACTTTCTTGGTCTTCTCGGACTATATGCGCCCGGCAGTCCGGCTGGCAGCGCTGATGCAGCTACCCGTCACCTATATTTGG